>NZ_JBIVHR010000106.1:0-18641 GCF_044749305.1 Pseudomonas sp. NPDC089534
CTATCAGGGCCGGGCAGGCTCGTAGACCCGATGACTGCCACACCTACACTTATCGGCCATCACTCCCAAAGGAATAGCCCTGATGAAAGCCGTGCTGTGCAAAGCCTTCGGCCCTGCCGAATCGCTGGTGCTGGAAGAGGTCGCCAGCCCTGCCCCGAAGAAGAACGAGATCCTGCTGGAGGTGCACGCCGCCGGGGTCAATTTCCCGGACACGCTGATCATCGAGGGCAAGTACCAGTTCAAGCCGCCCTTCCCGTTTTCGCCGGGCGGCGAGGCGGCCGGCGTGGTGCGTGAGGTCGGGGAGAAGGTCGGCCACCTCAAGGCCGGCGACCGGGTCATGGCCCTGACCGGCTGGGGCAGCTTCGCCGAGCAGGTCGCGGTGCCGGGCTACAACGCGCTGCCCATCCCGCCCTCGATGGACTTCAACACCGCCGCCGCCTTCAGCATGACCTACGGCACCTCGATGCACGCCCTCAAGCAACGCGCCAACCTGCAGCCGGGCGAAACCCTGCTGGTGCTCGGCGCGTCCGGCGGGGTCGGCCTGGCCGCCGTGGAGATCGGCAAGGCCATGGGCGCCCGGGTGATCGCCGCCGCCAGCAGCGCGGAAAAGCTCGCGGTGGCCAAGGCCGCCGGCGCCGACGAACTGATCAACTACAGCGAGACCAGCCTCAAGGACGAAATCAAGCGCCTCACCGACGGCCAGGGCGCCGACGTGATCTACGACCCGGTCGGCGGCGACCTGTTCGACCAGGCCATCCGCGCCATCGCCTGGAACGGCCGGCTGCTGGTGGTCGGCTTCGCCAGCGGACGCATCCCCGAACTGCCGGTCAACCTCGCGCTGCTCAAGGGCGCGGCGGTGCTCGGCGTGTTCTGGGGCTCCTTCGCCCAGCGCCAGCCCGAGGACAACGCGGCGAACTTCCGGCAACTGTTCGGCTGGTTTGCCGAAGGCAAGCTGAAGCCGCTGGTGTCGCAGGTGTATCCGCTGAGCGAAGCGGCGCAGGCCATCAATGACCTGGGGCAGCGCAAGGCGGTCGGCAAGGTGGTGGTGCAGGTGCGCTGAGACGGGCGACGCTGCCGTCAAATGCCGGGCGATCCCGCTCCGTCGCCCGGCAACAGGTGCTCCTGGATCTTTTCGCTGCGTGACGGGATCAGCCGCCCCTTGTCGTCGAAACGCAGGACGATCACCCAGTCGTAGACCCCGTCCGGCCACTTCCTCTGGCCCATCAGCGCCGTCGCATTCCCTCCGAACGCCTTGATCAGCTTGTCGATGTGCCCGTGGTGCCAGGCGATCAGGACCGTAGGCGCCTTGTTGCCCTTGCGCAGCAGTTTCACCAGGTCATGGACATCGCCGTTGATGTAGGGCTGCTCGACCGTCAGGTGCAGGCGCTGGGCCAGCGGGGCCAGGGTCAGGCGCGAGCGGACGCTTTCGGGGCTGTCGCCGGCGGCCATCAGGCGCTGGGGCGTCAATGCCTGGCCATCCAGCTCCAGCGGGTTGAAATAGTCGGCGTAGGCGGCGGCGCGCTGCTCGCCCCTGGCACTGAGCTGCACCCCGGCATCGGGTTTCTCCGCATGCCGGACGATCAGCACCGTGGCATTGCGCAAGCCGGAATGCCCGGGATGGTCAGTGAAGATCAGCGCCAGCAAGCCGGCGGTGAGAACGGCCGCCACCAGCAGGCGGACCATGAGCATGCGCACCTTCAAAGCCATCTTTCGTCCCTGCGGATCAATCGGTTTGCCGAGTCTAGGGCAACCGCGATCCGCCGGCGCAAAAACGCCCTCTTCTTACAGCTGCGCGACAGGTTCGTAAAGGAACGTGCGATTTCCAACATTTCCACTGTTTTGCTGATGGCAGGCGGTGCTATTTTCGGTAACGAAACTGTAACATTCGCATCCGCAGTCAAAACAAGAATTCTGGAGCTCTTGAATGTTTGCTTTCTTTCGACCTGCCGCACATCAGGCTCCCCTGCCTGAAGAAAAAATCGACAGTACCTACCGACGCCTGCGCTGGCAGATCTTCGCCGGCATCTTCTTCGGCTATGCGGGTTACTACCTGCTGCGCAAGAACTTCTCCCTGGCCATGCCGTACCTGATCGACCAAGGCTACAGCCGCGGCGACCTGGGTCTGGCGATGTCGGCCATCGCCATCGCCTACGGCCTGTCCAAGTTCCTCATGGGCCTGGTGTCCGACCGCTCCAACCCGCGCTACTTCCTGCCGTTCGGCCTGCTGGTGTCGGCCGGGGTGATGTTCATTTTCGGTTTCGCGCCGTGGGCGACCTCCAGCGTGACCATGATGTTCATCCTGCTCTTCATCAACGGCTGGGCCCAGGGCATGGGCTGGCCGCCGAGCGGACGCACCATGGTGCACTGGTGGTCGCAGAAGGAGCGCGGCGGCGTGGTGTCGGTGTGGAACGTGGCGCACAACGTCGGCGGCGGCCTGATCGGCCCGCTGTTCCTGGTCGGCATGGGCCTGTTCAACGACTGGCACGCCGCGTTCTACGTACCGGCGGCGGTGGCCCTGGCGGTGGCGGCGTTCGCCTTCATCACCATGCGCGACACCCCGCAGTCGGTCGGCCTGCCGCCGATCGAGAAGTACAAGAACGATTACCCGGAAGGTTACGACGACAGCCACGAAGACGAATTCAGCGCCAAGGAAATCTTCGTCAAATACGTGCTGCGCAACAAAATGCTCTGGTACATCGCCATGGCCAACGTGTTCGTCTACCTGCTGCGCTACGGCGTGCTGGACTGGGCGCCGACCTACCTCAAGGAAGCCAAGCACTTCGACGTCGACAAGACCTCGTGGGCGTACTTCTTCTACGAATGGGCGGGGATTCCGGGCACGCTGCTGTGCGGCTGGATGTCGGACAAGATCTTCCGCGGCAACCGCGGCCTGACCGGCATGGTGTTCATGGCCCTGGTGACCGTGGCGACCCTGGTGTACTGGCTGAACCCGGCCGGCAACCCGACCGTCGACATGATCGCCCTGTTCTCCATCGGCTTCCTGATCTACGGCCCGGTCATGCTGATCGGCCTGCAGGCGCTGGAGCTGGCGCCGAAGAAAGCCGCCGGCACCGCAGCGGGCTTCACCGGCCTGTTCGGCTACCTGGGCGGTTCGGTCGCGGCCAGCGCCGCGATGGGCTACACCGTCGACCACTTCGGCTGGGACGGCGGTTTCGTGCTGCTGGTGGGCGCCTGCCTGCTGTCGATGGCCTTCCTGGCCCCGACCCTGCTGCACAAGCAAGCCGCCAGTCAGAGCCGCGAAGCGCTCGCCTGATCGGCCTTTGACCGGCAGCGCCTGAGCCGCGCCTCCAGATTACGGTCTGGCATGGCGTGGCTGCGCAGGGCGTGGGCCGTCTGCTCGACATAGTCGCGCGTCGTGCCGTAACGCCCGCAGGCGCTTTCGAACACCTGGCTCAGCACATGGTCCGGCAGATTGCCGGCATAGCTGGGCAGGTGCCGCTCCAACACGAACCCCAACGCCTGAACCTGATTGCCATCCTCCAGACGGCAATTGAGCCAGTGCGGGCGATAGGACGGGAACGGCATCTCGCGTTTCCACAGGGCATACAGCGCGCTGTCGAGATTGTCTTCCGGCAACCGATAGGCGAACCCGCTGCACGAGCCGCCGCGGTCCAAACCGAACACCAGCCCCGGCATCTCCGGCGTGCCGCGGTGCTCGTGGGACCACAGGTACAGGCCGCGGTGATAGCCGTGCACCCGACCCCGAACCCGCTCCACCGCCGTGCATTCCGGCCGCCAGATCAGCGAGCCGTACGCGAACAGCCACACCGGCCCGCCCTTGTGGCGCGCCATGGTCGATTGCATGGAGACGAGAAGCTGTTCGTGGGTCAGCTGCGGCCCGAGGTCGAGCCGTGGAGGGTAAGCCGGATGCGAAAAACCGTTTTCGATGGCGCTCATGGCGAATAGCGTTCAGCTCCCCGCGGGTGAAGAATTACTAAATAGAACGCACCGCTGTAACAATAAGGCACATATGTTTTAAGGCAATTGAAGTGCCCGGCGCTTTCATTCATCCATTGCCGGATTGATATATAACCTACCGGTATTCATGCAATTGCATAAATACCGATCGGCTATATATGGAGGTATATCGAACTTACCCGCGGGGGGCGTAGGCGAACACGTCGGCGCGCATCTGATGGGCGTCCATGCCGGCCTCGACCAGCGCATCGAGCGTGCCGTAGACCATGGCCGGCGAGCCGCTGGCATAGACGTGCAGGGCCTTCAGGTCAGGGAAATCCTCGCACACCGCTTCGTGCAGCATCCCGCAGCGCCCTTCCCAGCCGCATTGATCGCTGACGACCTTGTGCAGGAACAGGTTGGGCAACTTCAGCCATTCGTCCCAATGCTCGATCCGGTAGAAGTCTTCAGGCCGGCGCACGCCCCAATACAGGTGCACCGGGTGCTTGAAGCCATTGGCGCGGCAATGTTCGATCAGGCTGTGGATCTGGCCCATGCCGGTGCCGGCGGCGATCAGCACCAACGGCCCCTCGGGCAGCTCGGCCAGGTGGGTGTCGCCGAACGGCAGCTCGACGCGCACCAGCGGGTTGCGCTGGAGCTGGTCGATCAGGCTCAGCGCACTGTTCTCCCGCGCCAGCACGTGGATTTCCAGGTCGCGGCCGGCATGGGGCGCCGAGGCCATGGAGAACGCCGATTTCTCGCCGTTCTCGCGCTCGATCATCAGGTACTGCCCGGCGTGGTAGCGCGGCGGCTTGCCGGCCGGCGCCCGCAGGCGCACCCGCCAGGTATCGCCGCCGACGTCCCGGCATTCGACGACCTGACACGACAGGCTGCGCACCGGCAACTCTCCCAGCGCGAGCACGCCATCCCACAGCACGATGCAGTCTTCCAGCGGCTCCGCTATGCAAGTGTAGAACTCGCCGTGGTCATGCACCTTGCCGGCCTGTTCGACCCGGCCTTCCACCAGCAGCGCCGCGCACACATGGCAATTGCCGTTGCGGCAGCTCTGCGGGCATTCGTAGCCCAGGCGCCGCGCACCATCGAGAATCCGCTCGCCGGGCCGTATCTCTAGCACCGCTCCGGAGGGCTGAAGGGTTACACGCATCAATCTATTCCTAACTGATTCCAGATGGCATCGATCCGTTGGGTGACGGCGTCGTCCTTGACGATGACGCGGCCCCATTCGCGAGAGGTCTCGCCCGGCCACTTGTGGGTGGCGTCCAGTCCCATCTTCGACCCCAGCCCCGACACCGGCGAGGCGAAGTCGAGGTAGTCGATGGGCGTGTTGTCGATCATCACCGTGTCGCGCTTGGGGTCCATGCGCGTGGTGATGGCCCAGATCACGTCGTTCCAGTCCCGGGCGTTGATGTCGTCGTCGGTGACGATAACGAACTTGGTGTACATGAACTGTCGCAAAAACGACCAGACACCCAGCATCACGCGCTTGGCGTGCCCCGGATACGACTTCTTCATCGTCACCACGGCCATGCGGTACGAGCAGCCTTCGGGCGGCAGGTAGAAGTCGGTGATCTCCGGGAACTGCTTCTGCAGGATCGGCACGAACACTTCGTTCAGCGCCACGCCGAGGATCGCCGGCTCATCCGGCGGACGGCCGGTGTAGGTGCTGTGGTAGATCGGCTTGATGCGGTGGGTGATGCGTTCGACGGTGAACACCGGGAAGCTGTCCACCTCGTTGTAGTAACCGGTGTGGTCGCCGTAGGGGCCTTCGTCGGCCATTTCGCCCGGATGGATCACGCCTTCAAGGATGATTTCGGCGGTGGCCGGCACCTGCAGGTCGTTGCCGCGGCACTTCACCAGCTCCGTGCGGCTGTCGCGCAGCAGGCCGGCGAAGGCGTATTCGGAGAGGCTGTCCGGCACCGGGGTGACCGCGCCGAGGATGGTCGCCGGATCCGCGCCGAGGGCCACGGAAACCGGGAACGGCTGGCCCGGATGCTTCTCGCACCATTCGCGGTAGTCCAGCGCACCGCCCCGGTGGCTGAGCCAGCGCATGATGACCTTGTTGCGGCCGATCACCTGCTGACGGTAGATGCCCAGGTTCTGGCGGTCCTTGTTCGGGCCTTTGGTGACGGTCAGGCCCCAGGTGATCAGCGGCGCGACGTCGCCGGGCCAGCAGTGCTGGATCGGCAGCGTGGCCAGGTCGACGTCGTCGCCCTCGATGACCACTTCCTGGCACGGCGCGTCCTTCACGACCTTCGGCGCCATCGCGATGATCTTGCGGAAGATCGGCAGCTTCGACCAGGCGTCCTTCAGGCCCTTCGGCGGCTCGGGCTCCTTGAGGAACGCCAGCAGCTTGCCGATCTCGCGCAGTTCGTCGGTCGACTCGGCGCCCATGCCCATGGCCACCCGCTGCGGGGTGCCGAACAGGTTGCCGAGCACCGGGATGTCGAAGCCGGTCGGCTTCTCGAACAGCAGCGCAGGGCCCTTGGCCCGCAGGGTGCGGTCGCACACCTCGGTCATCTCCAGCACCGGCGAGACGGGCACCTGGATGCGTTTCAACTCTCCGCGCTGCTCAAGCTGCTGCACGAAATCCCGAAGATCCTTGAATTTCATTGACGATGGCACCCTCAAAATAGGCGTACATCCTACCTGCTATGCCGTCCGCTGGCAGCCCGTCAAGGCTCACTTGGCTGCATTCGCCTGCCCTTTGCGAAGGTTCGTCCCGGCCTGCAGGCCGACGAACAGCGGTTCGAGGACCGGCGCCACGAACCGCGCACCGACCTCCGAGAGGTGATTGTCGTCGGTGTACAGGGAACGGCCGTCGAGTTCGGCGCGGCAGAAACCGTCGGCACCGCACAGCGGCGGCGCCGGATCCACCACCCGCACCGCCGGGTCCTGCGCCAGTTGGGCGAACAACCGGCTGATGAAGGCCTGGCGCTTGAGGTGCTCGCCGACCGCCAGGCCGACATCGTCCACCGGACGGTTGAGCATCGCCAGGCGGGTGAGCCGGTACGGCGGGCTGAAAGCCTGCAGCGGCACCTCCTTCACCAGCCAGACCCGATGCCCGCCGGCCCGCAACTGCGCCACCCGCGCCCGCAGGCCGTCGGCCAGGCGCTGCTCGGCGACGGCGCGGTCGTAGTGTCCGTCGGCGGCCTTGAGGGCGTGGGCCAGATCGCCCTTGGCGTCGCCGTAGAGATAAAGGCTCCAGCGCGCCACCAGCACCACGTCGCTCACCGGCGGCGTCAGGGCTCGCTCGACCCGCTGGTTGAAGCGCGCGCAGCGGGCGTCATGCTCGATGCCCTGCACCGGCACGCAACCGGGGGAACTGGCCAGCATCACGCCCACGCCGTGGGCCTTGGCGCCGCCGTCGAACACCGGAATCAGCGCGGTGGCGTGGCTGTCGCCCCAGACCAGCGTGCGGACAGGATTGCCCGCTTCGCCGTAATGGCAGAACAGCTTGTCGTCCGGCGTCTTGTCGTCGGCCAGGCACGCCATCAGTTCCGGCCGCCACTCGCGCCCCTTGGCGTACTGCAGGGCCTGCTCGGACAGGCGCCACGGCAAGCCGTCGGTCCAGCGCAGGCTCTGTCCGGCCAGGCCGATCACCAGCACCCCGCAGGCACCGGCCAGCAGGATCTGCCGGCGCCCGGCGAGGACGCGGCGCTCGCGGAACGGCGTCTCGACGAACTTCCAGGACAGGTAACCCAACACCAGCGTCAGCAGAATCAGGCCCAGGGTGTCGAAGACGCCCGGCTCATCGACGCTGGCGTAGCGGGAGAACACGAACACCGGCCAGTGCCACAAGTACCAGGAGTACGACACCAGGCCGAGACCGACCATCACCCGGCTGCTCAAGAGCTCACCGACCCAAGTCTGCCGGTGCCCGTTGGCCAGGATCAGCGCCACCACGCCCAGCACCGGCAGCAAGGCGGCCACGCCGGGGAACGGCGTGGCCTTGTCGTAAGCGAACACCGCCAGCAGGATCAGCGCCAAGCCGAGCAGGCTCAGGCCCTGCGCGGCCATCGGCTTGAGGCGCCAGGCGCTTTTCGGCGCCACCGCCAGCATCGCCCCGGCCAACAGTTCCCAGGCGCGCATGGGCAGCAGGAAGAACGCTTTTTCCGGATGCTGGCTGACGGCCCAGACACTCAGGCCGAACGACACCAGCAACACGCCGAACAGCGCCAGCCGCCAGTGCTTCAGGCGCCCGGACAGCAAGGTCAGCAGCAACGGGAAGAGAATGTAGAACTGCTCCTCGACCGCCAGCGACCAGGTGTGCAGCAGCGGCTTGAGGTCGGAGGCGACATCGAAGTAGCCGTCCTGGCGCATGAACAGCAGGTTTGAGACGAACATCACCTGGTAGCGCACCGAGCGCCCCAGCTCTTCGTAGTCCTTGGGCGCCAGCAGGAACCAGCCCACCGCCAGCACGGCGAGGATCATCGCGAACAGCGCCGGCAGGATCCGCCGGGCGCGCCGGGCCCAGAAGTCGACGAAGCTGAAGCGCCCGGCCTGGCGCTGGTTCCAGATGATGGAGGTGATCAGGTAGCCGGAAATCACGAAGAACACGTCCACGCCGACGAAGCCGCCGGTAAAGCCCGGAACCCCGAAATGGAACAGCACAACGGCGATCACCGCGACTGCGCGCAAGCCGTCGATATCCCTTCGGTAAGCGAGTGTGCTCATTTGTTTTCCACGCCGATTATTTGGTCGTTTTTTTGTACAGTCCGCTACTTTTCCAAGCGTTTCGCGGACACAGATTCTTGTTGTGCCAACCCAATGACCTTAGCCGAGTCAAAAGCTCCCATTGTTTGAGTGAAAAACAGGCAAAAAAAATGGCGTCCCAAAGGGACGCCATTTTCTGAACCGACCGTCGAGGTTACTTGCGCTTCATCGACAGGAAGAATTCGTCGTTGGTCTTGGTCGTCTTCAGCTTGTCGACCAGGAACTCGATGGCCGCGACTTCGTCCATCGGGTGCAGCAGCTTGCGCAGGATCCACATGCGCTGCAGTTCGTCGTCGGCGGTCAGCAACTCTTCGCGGCGGGTGCCGGACTTGTTGATGTTGATGGCCGGGAACACACGCTTCTCGGCGATGCGGCGATCCAGCGGCAGCTCCATGTTGCCGGTGCCCTTGAACTCTTCGTAGATCACTTCGTCCATCTTCGAGCCGGTCTCGACCAGCGCGGTGGCGATGATGGTCAGCGAGCCGCCTTCCTCGATGTTGCGCGCCGCGCCGAAGAAACGCTTCGGCTTCTCCAGGGCGTGGGCATCGACACCACCGGTCAGTACCTTGCCGGAGCTCGGGATCACGGTGTTGTAGGCGCGGGCCAGACGGGTGATGGAGTCCAGCAGGATCACCACGTCCTTCTTGTGCTCGACCAGGCGCTTGGCCTTCTCGATCACCATTTCGGCCACTTGCACGTGACGGGTCGGCGGCTCGTCGAAGGTCGAGGCAACCACTTCGCCGCGCACGGTGCGCTGCATTTCGGTCACTTCTTCCGGACGTTCGTCGATCAACAGCACGATCAGGTGAACTTCTGGGTTGTTACGGGCGATGTTCGCTGCGATGTTCTGCAGCATGATCGTTTTACCGGCCTTCGGCGGCGCCACGATCAGACCACGCTGGCCTTTGCCGATCGGCGCGCACAGATCGATCACACGACCGGTCAGGTCTTCGGTGGAACCGTTGCCGGCTTCCATCTTCATGCGCACGTTCGGGAACAGCGGGGTCAGGTTCTCGAACAGAATCTTGTTCTTCGCGTTCTCAGGACGGTCGAAGTTGATCGTGTCGACCTTGAGCAGGGCGAAATACCGCTCACCTTCCTTCGGCGGGCGGATCTTGCCGACGATGGTGTCGCCGGTGCGCAGGTTGAAACGGCGGATCTGGCTCGGCGAGACGTAGATGTCGTCGGGACCTGCGAGGTAGGAAGCGTCAGCGGAGCGCAGGAAGCCGAAGCCGTCCTGGAGAATCTCCAGCACGCCATCACCGGAGATTTCCTCACCGCTTTTCGCGTGCTTCTTCAGCAGTGAGAAAATCACGTCCTGCTTTCGCGAACGTGCCATATTTTCTATGCCCATGTCTTCGGCCAGCTGGAGCAGGTCGGTAATCGGCTTTTGCTTGAGTTCAGTCAGATTCATATAGGAATGACGTAATCATTTATAGAGGGGGGAAATTAAGCTTTTGGCTTAATGAGGCCGCGCCGCGGAGAAGGCGACAGGATCGCGTACTTGTTCGAAAAGGAGTGCGTCGGCGACGGCTAGCAGGGGGCAGTGGAGAAACCAGTGCGGGGCCGAATGTATCACCTGAGTTTCGGAGCGTCTAGCCCTGAATACGCAAAAAGCCCCGCGATTTGCGGGGCCTTTTTCAGCGGACTTTACAGCGGCGCTCAGAGGCTGGCGTCGAGGAAAGCCTTGAGCTGGGACTTCGACAGCGCGCCGACCTTGGTCGCCTCGACGTTGCCGTTCTTGAACAGCATCAGGGTCGGGATGCCGCGCACGCCGTGCTTGGCCGGGGTTTCCTGGTTCTCGTCGATGTTCAGCTTGGCGATGGTCACCTTGCCTTGGTACTCGGCGGCGATGTCGTCCAGAACCGGAGCGATCATCTTGCACGGGCCGCACCACTCAGCCCAGTAGTCGACCAGGACAGCGCCTTCGGCCTTGAGTACGTCAGCTTCGAAGCTAGCGTCGCTAACGTGTTTGATCAGATCGCTGCTCATGGAATTCTCCAGGTTGTAAGCAAAAAAACGTGGCCCATCATAGCCGCCCTTCCCCTGTTCAGGAAGCCGCAGATGATTGAGTCTCGCTATGGTGCCCCATGAGTTCGGGTATAGCTCAAGTCAGGCGCCGGCGGGGGCGATGAAGGCGATTCCGGTGCGCAGGGCGGCGTTGCGCACGTGCTCCTGCATGGCCTTCTTCGCCGCCCCCGAGGCCCGGCGGGCCAGGGCGCGGAGGATCTTGCGGTGCTCCTGCCAGGTTTCCATGGCCCGTTCGGCGCGGATGAACGGCAGTTTCTGGCTTTCCAGAAAGATGTCGGCGCTGGCGGTGAGGATGCTCAGCATCGCCTGGTTGCCGCTGGCCTGGAGGATCCGCCGGTGGAAGTCGAAGTCCAGCTTCGCGGCCGCCTCGAAGTCGCCCGCGCGCAGTTGCTCGCGCATCGCGGCGACGTTGTCCTCCAGCGTATCCAGGTCGGACGTGCCCAGCGTGACCGCCGCCAGGCCGGCGGCGAACCCCTCCAGCGCATAGCGCAGCTGAAAGATCTCCAGCGGCGACGCCTGGGCCGCGAACGGCCAGCCCGCAGCGCCCTCGCCGCGGGGCGGCTCCTGCGGCGACTGCACGAACACCCCTTTGCCCGGCTGGATGCTGACCTGCCCCAGTGCGCTCAGCGACGACAGCGCCTCGCGCAGCGACGCCCGGCTGACCCCCAGCCGCACGGCCAGGTCCCGCTGCGACGGCAACGCGTCGCCGGGCCCGAAGCCCTGCTCGGAGATCAGCTTGCGGATCGCTTGCAGCGCCACTTCAGGTACGGCGCGGGAGATCGAATTCATGGTTTTCCAGACGGATCGGGCCAAGGTGCGGCTAGTTGTAAAGCTATTCGCCGCGTCGGGCAAGTCGTGCCCCAGCGGGGTTCGGACACAGTCGGCCATGCGCCATCGGAGTGCGAAACAGAACCTGACTGTTCAGACCAGTAAGACCGAACGAACCCCGCAAACCCGTGGCCTGCGGGGCAGCGGAGCGCACATTGGCACGCCCCATGCTGTGTCCGGTCGCAGAAATCACTTCCCGCCGATCCGGAGATTTGCCATGACCCAGCGTTACTGCGCCCTCCTCGCTGCCCTATTTGCCGGCCTGATGCTGAGCCAGGCCCCTGCCCACGCCGACGGCCTGGACGATGTGGTCAAGCGCGGCACCCTGAAAGTCGCCGTGCCCCAGGACTTCCCGCCGTTCGGCTCGGTCGGCCCGGACATGAAGCCCCGGGGCCTGGACATCGACACGGCGAAACTGCTGGCCGGGCAGCTCAAGGTCAAGCTCGAACTGACCCCGGTCAACAGCACCAACCGCATCCCGTTCCTGACCACCGGCAAGGTCGACCTGGTGATTTCCAGCCTGGGCAAGAACCCCGAGCGCGAGAAGGTCATCGACTTCTCCCGCGCCTACGCACCGTTCTACCTCGCCGTGTTCGGCCCGCCGGACGCGGCGGTCGGCACGCTGGACGACCTCAAGGGCAAGACCGTCAGCGTCACCCGCGGCGCCATCGAAGACATCGAGCTGACCAAGGTCGCCCCCGAAGGCGTGACCATCAAGCGCTTCGAGGACAACAACTCGACCATCGCCGCCTACCTGGCCGGGCAGGTGGACCTGATCGCCAGCGGCAACGTGGTGATGGTCGCCATCAGCGAGAAGAACCCCAAACGCGTGCCGGCGCTGAAGGTGAAGCTCAAGGATTCGCCGGTGTACGTCGGGGTGAACAAGAACGAGCCGGCATTGCTGGGCAAGGTCAACGAGATCCTGGCCGCCGCCAAGGCCGACGGCGCGCTGGAAAGGAACGCGCAGGCCTGGCTGAAAGAGCCGCTGCCGGCCGACCTCTGACCGGCGGCGCGGGAGATTCCTCATGGCCTATCAGTTCGATTTCCTGCCGGTGATGGAAAACACCGGCCTGCTGCTGCACGGAGCGCTGTTCACCCTTGAGCTGACGGCCATCGGCGCCGTGTTCGGCGTCGGCGTGGGCATCGTCGGGGCGCTGGTGCGGGCGTGGGACATCCGCCCGCTCTCGACGCTGTTCGGTGTCTATGTCGAGTTGATCCGCAACACGCCGTTCCTGGTGCAGCTGTTCTTCATCTTCTTCGGCCTGCCGTCCCTGGGCGTGCAGATCTCCGAATGGCAGGCGGCCGTGCTGGCGATGGTGGTCAACCTGGGGGCGTATTCGACCGAAATCATCCGCGCCGGCATCCAGGCCGTTCCGCGCGGGCAACTGGAGGCGGCGGCCGCCCTGGCGATGAGCCGGTTCGAAGCCTTCCGCCATGTGGTGCTGCTGCCGGCGCTGGGCAAGGTCTGGCCGGCCCTGAGCAGCCAGATCATCATCGTCATGCTCGGCTCGGCGGTGTGTTCGCAGATCGCCACCGAGGAGCTGAGCTTCGCCGCCAACTTCATTCAGTCGCGCAACTTCCGCGCCTTCGAGACCTACGCGCTGACCACCCTCCTTTATCTGTGCATGGCCCTGCTGATCCGCCAAGCGCTGAACTGGTTCGGCCGACGCTTCATCGCAAGGAGCCGCCCATGAGCGATTTCACGGTCTGGGACATCCTGCGCAACCTGCTCACCGGCCTGCAGTGGACGCTGGCGCTGTCGCTGGTGGCGTTCATCGGCGGCGGGCTCGCAGGCTTGCTGATTCTGATCATGCGCATTTCGCGCACCCCGGCGTTCAGTGCCATCGCCCGTACCTGGATCGAGCTGTTCCAGGGCACCCCGCTGCTGATGCAGCTGTTTCTGGTGTTCTTCGGCGTGGCCCTGGCCGGGATCGAGATTTCGCCGTGGATGGCGGCGGCCATTGCCCTGACCCTGTTCACCAGCGCCTACCTGGCGGAGATCTGGCGCGGCTGCGTCGAGGCGATTCCCAACGGGCAGTGGGAAGCCTCGTCGAGCCTGGCGCTCACGCCGCTGGAGCAGCTGCGCCATGTGATCCTGCCGCAGGCCCTGCGCATCGCCGTGGCGCCGACCGTGGGCTTCTCGGTGCAGGTGGTCAAGGGCACCGCCGTGACCTCGATCATCGGCTTCACCGAACTGACCAAGACCGGCGGCATGCTGGCCAACGCCACATTCGAACCGTTCCTGGTCTACGGCCTGGTCGCCCTCGGCTACTTCCTGCTCTGCTACCCCTTGTCCCTCAGTGCGCGCTACCTGGAAAGGAGACTGCATGCCTCTGCTTAGAATTTCCGCCCTGCATAAATACTACGGCGACCACCACGTGCTCAAAGGCATCGACCTGAGCGTCGAGCAAGGCCAGGTGGTGGCGATCATCGGCCGCAGCGGCTCGGGCAAGTCCACCCTGCTGCGCACCCTCAACGGTCTGGAGTCGATCAACGACGGCGTGATCGAAGTCGACGGCGAGTACCTCGACGCCGCCCGCGCCGACCTGCGCAGCCTGCGGCAGAAGGTCGGGATGGTGTTCCAGCAGTTCAACCTGTTCCCGCACCTGACCGTGGGCGAGAACATCATGCTCGCGCCGCAGGTGGTGCAGAAGGTGCCGAAGGCCGAGGCGGCCGGATTGGCGCGCAGGATGCTGGAGCGCGTCGGCCTCGGGGACAAGTTCGGCGCGTTCCCGGATCGTCTGTCCGGCGGCCAGCAGCAGCGGGTGGCCATTGCGCGGGCGCTGGCGATGTCGCCCAAGGTGCTGCTGTGCGACGAAATCACCTCGGCGCTGGATCCGGAACTGGTCAACGAAGTGCTGGGCGTGGTGCGCCAATTGGCGAAGGAAGGCATGACGCTGATCATGGTGACCCACGAAATGCGCTTTGCCCGGGAAGTCGGGGACAAGCTGGTGTTCATGCACCAGGGCAAGGTGCACGAGGTGGGGGATCCGAAGGTGCTGTTCGCCGAGCCGAAGACGGCGGAACTGGCGAATTTCATCGGCGGCATCGAAGCGACGGCCTGAAGGACGTGCGCAGGATCAAGGCTTTGGCCCCTGCGCGTTGGCGGCGGCGTTTGATCGTGGCACGATGTCGGGGTTATCGACCGAGACCCCCTGACCATGCCCCAGAACCAAGCCAAGAATCTGTCCCTGATCGCCGCGATCGACCTGGGCTCCAACAGCTTCCACATGGTCGTGGCCAAGGCCCAGAACGGCGAGATCCGCATTCTCGAACGGCTCGGGGAGAAGGTTCAGCTCGCCGCCGGCATCGACGAAGAGCGCCACCTCAGCGAAGAATCCATGCAGCGCGGGCTCGATTGCCTCAAGCGCTTTGCCCAACTGATCAACGGCATGCCCCTGGGCGCCGTGCGGATCGTCGGCACCAACGCCCTGCGCGAGGCGCGCAACCGCGTCGAGTTCATCCACCGCGCCGAAGAGATCCTCGGCCATCCGGTGGAAGTCATCTCCGGCCGCGAAGAGGCGCGCCTGATCTACCTGGGCGTGTCCCACACCCTCGCCGACACGCCGGGCAAGCGCCTGGTGGCCGACATCGGCGGCGGCAGCACCGAATTCATCATCGGCCAGCGCTTCGAGCCGCTGCTGCGCGAAAGCCTGCAGATGGGCTGCGTCAGCTTCACCCAGCGCTACTTCAAGGACGGCAAGATCACCCCGGCCCGCTACGCCCAGGCCTACACGGCGGCGCGGCTGGAGATCATGAGCATCGAGCACGCCCTGCACCGCCTGACCTGGGACGAGGCCATCGGCTCCTCGGGCACCATCCGCGCCATCGGCCTGGCGCTGAAGGCCGGCGGCCACGGCTCGGGCGAAGTCAACGCCGAAGGCCTGGCCTGGCTCAAGCGCCGCCTGTTCAAGCTCGGCGACGTGGAAAAGATCGACTTCGACGGCATCAAGCCTGACCGCCGGGCGATCTTCCCCGCCGGCCTGGCGATTCTCGAGGCGATCTTCGACGCCCTCGAGCTCAAGCGCATGGATCACTGCGAAGGCGCGCTGCGCGAAGGCGTGCTGTACGACCTGCTGGGCCGCCACCATCACGAAGACGTGCGCGAACGCACCCTGACCTCGCTGATGGAGCGCTACCACGTCGACCTGGAACAGGCGGTGCGGGTCGAGCGCAAGGCCCTGCACGCCTTCGACCAGGTCGCCGCAGACTGGGACCTGGACGACGGCATCTGGCGCGAACTGCTGGGCTGGGCGGCGAAAGTGCACGAAGTCGGCCTCGACATCGCCCACTACCACTACCACAAGCACGGCGCCTACCTGATCGAGCACTCGGACCTGGCCGGGTTCTCCCGCGAGGACCAGCAGATGCTGGCGCTGCTGGTGCGCGGCCACCGCCGCAACATCCCCAAGGACAAGTTCGCCGAGTTCGACGACGACGGCATCAAGCTGATCCGCCTGTGCGTGCTGCTGCGCTTCGCCATCCTGTTCCACCACATCCGCGGCACCCAGGCGATGCCGCAAGTGGCGCTGCACGCCAACGGCGACACCCTCGATGTGGAGTTCCCGGAAAACTGGCTGGACGACAACCAGCTGACCCAGGCGGACTTCGCCCTGGAGGCGGAGTGGCTGACCCGGGTCGGGATCGTGCTGACCGTCCACTGATCACGGAGATGTGGCGAGGGCGCTTGTCGAATCGTCGCACCGTCCCTTGTTCATAAAGCGCAGGCCTGCTGCGCAGTCCAGCGGGAGCAAGCTCCCTCGCCACAGGTGGGTGAGTGACAGATATGAAAAAGGCGATCCCGAGGGATCGCCTTTTTTGTGCCTGACCGGCGGTCAGCTGCTGACCGGCAGGATCGGGCTGCCCAGCCGCTCCAGCAGCGTCGCCTGGGCGCTGCGCGGGTTCTGGTTGCCGGTCGGCGTGTTGCGGATGTAGCGGCCGTCCGACTGCAGGCTCCAGCTGTGGGTGTTGTCGGTCAGGTACAGCTCCAGCTCCTTCTTGACCCGGGTCAGCAGTTTCTTGCCTTCCACCGGGAAGCAAGTCTCGACGCGCTTGTCGAGGTTGCGCTCCATCCAGTCGGCGCTGGAGAGGAACATCTGCTCCTCGCCGCCGTTGAGGAAGTAGAACACCCGCGTGTGCTCCAGGAAGCGGCCGATGATCGAACGCACGTGGATGTTGTGCGACACCCCGGCGATGCCCGGACGCAGGCAGCACATGCCGCGCACCACCAGGTCGATGCGCACGCCGGACTGGCTGGCCTTGTACAGCGCGCGGATGATCTTCGGATCGGTCAGCGAGTTGAACTTGGCGATGATGTGCGCCGGCTTGCCGTCGAGGGCGAACTGCGTCTCGCGGGCGATCATGTCGAGCATGCCCTTCTTCAGGGTGAACGGCGCATGCAGCAGCTTCTTCATGCGCAGCGTCTTGCCCATCCCGATCAACTGGCTGAACAGCTTGCCGACGTCCTCGCACAGGGCGTCGTCGGAGGTCAGCAGGCTGTAGTCGGTGTACAGGCGGGCGTTGCCGGCGTGGTAGTTGCCGGTGCCGAGGTGGGCGTAGCGCACGATCTCGCCCTGCTCGCGGCGCAGGATCAGCATCATCTTGGCGTGGGTCTTGAAACCGACCACACCGTAGATCACCACCGCGCCGGCCGCCTGCAGACGGCTGGCCAGCTGCAGGTTGGACTCTTCGTCGAACCGCGCGCGCAGCTCGATGACCGCGGTCACTTCCTTGCCGTTGCGCGCCGCGTCCACCAGCGCATCGACGATTTCCGAGTTGGCGCCGGAGCGGTACAGGGTCTGGCGCACCGCCAGGACGTGCGGATCCTTGGCCGCCTGGCGCAGCAGGTCCACCACCGGCGTGAACGACTCGAACGGGTGCAGCAGCAGGATGTCCTGCTTGCTGACCACGCTGAAGATGTTCTCGCTGTTCTGCAGAAGTTTCGGGATCTGCGGGGTGAACGGCGCGTTCTGCAGCTCCGGATGGCTGTCCAGGCCAGTGATGCTGAACAGGCGGGTCAGGTTGACCGGGCCGTTGACCTGATACAGCTCGGTCTCGCTCAGGTTGAACTGCTTGAGCAGGTAGTCGGACAGGTGTTTGGGGCAGGTGTCGGCGACCTCCAGGCGCACCGCGTCGCCGTAGCGGCGCGAGAACAGCTCGCCGCGCAGGGCCCGGGCCAGGTCTTCGACGTCTTCGGAGTCGAGCGCCAGGTCGGCGTTGCGGGTCAGGCGGAACTGGTAGCAGCCCTTGACCTTCATGCCCTGGAACAGGTCATCGGCGTGGGCGTGGATCATCGACGACAGGAACACATAGTTGGCGCCGGGGCCGCCGACCTCTTCCGGCACCTTGATGATCCGCGGCAGCAGGCGCGGCGCCGGGATGATCGCAAGACCCGAGTCGCGGCCGAAGGCGTCGATGCCTTCGAGCTCGACGATGAAGTTCAGGCTCTTGTTCACCAGCAGCGGGAACGGGTGCGTCGGGTCGAGGCCGATCGGGGTGATGATCGGCGCGATCTCGTCGCGGAAATAGCGGCGCACCCAGGTCTTGAGCTTGGTCGTCCAGTAGCGGCGGCGGATGAAGCGGATCTGATGCTTTTCCAGTTCCGGCAGCAGGATGTCGTTGAGGATCGCGTACTGGCGGTCCACGTGGCCGTGCACCAGCTCGCTGATCCGGGCCAGGGCCTGGTGCGGCTGCAGGCCGTCGGCGCCGGCCTGCTCACGGGCGAAGGTGATCTGCTTCTTGAGGCCGGCGACGCGGATCTCGAAGAATTCGTCGAGGTTGCTGGAGAAGATCAGCAGGAACTTCAGCCGCTCCAGCAACGGATAGGACTCGTCCAGCGCCTGTTCCAGCACGCGGATGTTGAACTGCAGTTGCGACAATTCCCGGTGGATGTACAGGCTGCTGTCATCCAGGCCCGGAATCGCGATCACCGGGGCCGCGGCGGCTTCGGCGGCCGGCGCGGGTGGCGCGGGCTCGAGCTCCGGTGGCGTCTCGGTGATCTGCTCGACCACGGGTTGAGCGTCTTTTACGGCAACTTCAGTGAGTCCTTCGGTATTCATCGAATGTTCCTGGGAGGGCTATTTCTGCTCTCGTAACAATTGGGCGTCACGGACAGCAAAGTAAGTCAGGAT
>NZ_JBIVHR010000107.1:0-18252 GCF_044749305.1 Pseudomonas sp. NPDC089534
CACAGGTTTTTTGGGTGTGCAGGGCATTTGTGGCTGCCCCGGATCCCTTGTGGGAGCCAGCCTGCTGGCGATGGCGGTAGTGTGGCCACTGCAGATGTCGGCAGTGCCGGCCTCATCGCTAGCAAGCTAGCTCCCACAGGTTTTTTGGGTGTGCAGGGCATTTGTGGCTGCCCCGGATCCCTTGTGGGAACCAGCCTGCTGGCGATGGCGGTAGTGTGGCCACTGCAGATGTCGGCAATTCCGGCCTCATCGCCAGCAGGCTGGCTCCCACAGGGTTTTGTGGTGTGCAGGGCATTTGTGGCTTGCCTCGGATCCCTTGTGGGAGCCAGCCTGCTGGCGATGGCGGTGGTTCGGCCGCTGCAGATCAAGCTGGCTTCTACGGTTTCACCAACACCGCGAATCCCTGTGGGAGCGGGCTTGCCCGCGAAGACGGCCGCACAACCGACGCCGATGCATCAGGCAGCCCGCATTGCAGCGGGTTACATCGCCCGCCACCCGCCCCCGAGCGCCTTGTACAGGGCGATGCTCGCCTGTAGCCGCGACAGCCGCAGTTGCACGTTAGAATCCTGTGCCGCGTACAGCGTGCGCTGGGTCTCCAACACCGTCAGCAGATCCTCGGCGCCGGCCTGATAGCGGCTCTGGGCGATGTTGAATGCGGTCTGGGCCTGGTTCAGTTCTTCGGTTTGCCACTGGCGCTGTTCGTCGAGCCCCTGAATGCTGTTGAGGGCCTTTTCGACGTCGGCAAAACCGCTGACGATCGCGCCGCGGTAGGTTTCCAGCAGTTCTTCCTGACGGGCCGTGGCCTTGTCGCGCTCGGCGCCCAGGCGGCCGTTGTTGAAGATCGGCGCCACCAGCCCGGCGGTCAGGTTGTAGAACGGACTGCGAACCAAGTTGCTGAACCGGTTGGCGCCCGAGCCGAGCTGGGCGGTCAGGGTGACGGTGGGCAGCATGGCGGCCCGGGCCACTTTCACGTCGGCCTCGGCGGCGGCCAGTTGCGCTTCGGCGCGGGCGATGTCGGGACGGCGGCCGAGCAGGTCGCTGGGGACGCCGGCCGCGATGGTCGGCCAGGTCAGCCGGTCGAACGGTTCCGGCGACGGCGCCAGAGCCTGCACGGGTTGGCCGAGCAGGACGGCGAGGCTGATCTGCGCTTCCTGGGCCTGTTGCTGCACCAGCGGCATTTGACGCTCCTGGGCGGCGACCAGGCTTTTCTGCTGGGCCAGTTCCAGGGCGGTGGCCGAGCCTGCGTCGAAGCGGGTCTGCACCAGCTTCAGCACGCTGCGGGCGTTGGTCAGGTTCAGTTCGGCGATGCGGCTGCGCTCGCGCAGGGACAGGGCCTGCGCGTAGGTGTCGGCGACGTTGCCCAGCAGCGTCAGCTCGACGGTCGCCCGGTCGAACTCGCTGGCTTGCAGGCTGAACCGTGCGCTGTCCCGGGAGGCGCGCTTGCCGCCCCAGAAATCGATTTCGTAGCTGGCGCTCAGGTTGGCGTCGAAGTAGTCCACAGCCTTGTTGCTGTTGTCGGCGTCGAGCTGGCTGTAGCCGTTGCCGCGCAGCAGCTTCTGCCGGTTGACGTTGGCCCCGGCCTTGATCTCGGGCAACTGCGAGCCGCCGGCGATCACCGTGGCGGCACGGGCCTGACGCACCCGGGCCATGGCGGCGGCCAGATCGTGGCTGCCGAGCCGGGCCTGTTCGATCAGGCGGTCCAGCTCGGGGCTGCCGAATTGCGTCCACCACTGCGCGTCGTGGCGGGCGGTGGCGTCGGAGTGGGGCGATTGCCAGGCGGCGGGCGGCTGCAGGCCGCTGTCCGGACGCTGGACGGGACTGGCGCAGGCGCTGAGCATCAGGCACACGGTCAACAGGCTGAGGCGCGGTTTCATAAAGCGATCATTCACTGGTAAGGGCCGTGACCGGATCGAGCCGGGCGGCTTTGCGGGCGGGCATGAAGCCGAAGACGACACCGGTCACGAGGGCGCAGCCGAAGGCGCCCAGCACCGCCATCAGGGAAAACGCGACGGCGACTTCGCTGAGGATCAGCACGCCGCCGATGATCAGCGCCAGGGCGATCCCGGCCAGGCCGCCGACCACCGACAGCATCACCGCCTCGGTGAGGAACTGGCGCAGGATGTCGCGCTGGCGGGCGCCGGTGGCCATGCGGATGCCGATCTCGCGGGTCCGTTCGCGCACGGTCATGAGCATGATGTTCATCACGCCGATGCCGCCCACCAGCAGCGAGATCGCGGCGATCGAGCCGAGCATCAGCGACAGGGTGTTCTGCGTGCGGGCCTCGGCCTGGATCATCGCGGCGTTGTTGGTCAGCTCGAAGTCCTTCTTGCCGTTGTGCAGGCGCAGCATCAGTTGCTCGATGGCGTGCTCGGCTTCCTTGACCTTGCGCGCGTCGGCGGCGGCGATGGCCACGTATTCCGGGTTGCGCGTGCCGAACAGCCGGACGCTGGCGGCGGAGTAGGGGATGGCGATGCGGTCGTCGCTGTCCTGGTCGCCGGAGCTGGCGCCCTTTTCCTGGAGCACGCCGACCACCTGGAACGGCACGTTCTCGATCAGGATGTACTGGCCCAGCGGGTTGGCGACATCCTTGAGCAGTTTGTCGCGCACCTTCTTGCCGATCACCGCCACGGCCGTGGCGTTGCGTTCGTCGGCCTCGGTGAAGTAGCTGCCCTCGACCACCGGCCAGTTGAAGATCGCCGGGAAGTTGGTGTCGTTGCCGCCGACGTAGCTCAGGTGGTCGACGTTGCCGAAGCGCACCCCGGCCTCGGCGCCGTTGACCGGCATGATGCGTTTGACCTGCGGCAGGCTGGCCAGCGCCGCGACGTCGTCCAGGGTGACGATGCCGGGCGGCGTGCGCGGGTTGGGGGCCGAACCGCTGAGGTAGATGATGTTGGAGCCGAACGCGCCCATCTGCGCCATCACCTGGCGCTTGCTGCCTTCGCCGACCGCCAGCATCACCACCACCGAGGCCACGCCGATGATGATGCCGAGCAGGGTCAGGGCGGTGCGGAAGCGGTTGATCCACATCACCCGCCAGGCGGCGTGCAGGGCGTCCACCAGTTCGCCTTTCCAGGCGCCGGTGGCCTCCGCGCCTTCGGCCAGGCGCTTGCGCAGGTCCACCGCCTGCAGGGCGCCGGGGTTGGCGGCGGCCTGGACGGCAGGATCGTCGGCGGCGCTGTCGCTGATGATCAGGCCGTCACGGACTTCGATGATGCGCTTGGCCCGGGCCGCGACTTCGCGGTCGTGGGTGATGAGGATCACCACGTGGCCCTGGCCCGCCAGTTCATCGAGCAGCGCCATGACTTCCTTGCCGCTGTGGCTGTCGAGGGCGCCGGTGGGTTCGTCGGCGAGGATGATGTGGCCGCCGTTCATCAGGGCGCGGGCGATGGACACCCGCTGCTGCTGGCCGCCGGAGAGCTGGTGCGGACGGTTGCCGGTGCGCGAGGCCAGGCCGAGACGGTCGAGCAGGGCGGCGGCGCGGGCGTGCCGCTCGGCCGCCGGCGTGCCGGCGTAGATCGCCGGCATCTCGACGTTTTCCTGGGCCGAGCCGGACGGGATCAGGTGATAGCCCTGGAACACGAAGCCGAACGCTTCGCGGCGCAGCCAGGCCAGTTCGTCGCTGTCCAGGCCGGCGACGTTTTCGCCGGCGAAACGGTATTCGCCGGACGTCGGTCGGTCGAGGCAGCCGAGGATGTTCATCAGCGTCGATTTGCCGGAGCCCGACGCGCCGACGATGGCCACGAACTCGCCGGCGTGGATCGACAGGTCGATGCCGCGCAGCACGTGGACTTCGGGGGCGTCGCCGCCGCCGTAGGACTTGCGGATGTCCCGCAGTTCGATCAGGGGCGTCTGCATTCAGCCTCCGTTGCCGTCGGCGGGGCCGATCAGCAGGTGATCGCCTTCGCTCAGGCCTTCCAGCACCTGCACGTTCAGGCGGTCGCTGAGGCCGGTGCGCACTTCGCGGGGCTGCACCTCGCCGTTGGCGGCGACCACCCGGGCAGTTTGCAGGCCGGCGCCGGCGCTGCCTTGCAGGGCGGCGACCGGCGCGGTGAGCACGTCCTTCGCCTGGCCGGCGACAAAGAACACCTGGGTGGTCATCTCGGCCATCAGGGCGTTGTCGGCGTTGTCGACATCCAGCAGCACGGTGTAGAGCACCACCCGGGCGCTTCCGCTTTTGCTGGTGCTGGCGGGGCTGCCGCCGCCCTGGCTGGTCTGGTCCAGCGGCTTGGGCGGCACCGGCAGGATCTGTCGCACAGTGCTGCTCCACCGGCGTTGGCCGCCGCTCAGGGTGGTGAAGTAGGCGGTCATGCCCGGTTTGACGTGGCCGATGTCGGCTTCCGAGACTTCGGCCCAGACCGTCATCGGCGACAGCTTGGCGATGCGCAGGATCAGCGGCGTCTGCTGCTGGGCGTTGAGGGTCTGGCCTTCGCGGGCGTCGAGGGCGACGACGGTGCCGGCCATCGGCGCAAAGATGCGCGTATAGCCGAGTTCGGCCTGGTCGCTGCGCAGGCTGGCTTCGGCCTGGCGGATCTGCGCCTGGATCATGTCGATGCGCGCCTGGGTGGCCTTCAGTTCGGCGCGGGCGGTCTGCACGTCCTCTTCGCGGGTGGCGCCGCCGGCGGCGAGGTTCTGCTGGCGTTGGTGCTTCTGCTGCGCCAGTTCGTGCTGGGCTTTCTGTTCCTGCAGCTGCGCCTTGAGGTTCTCGATGGAAAAGCGTCCGGCGTCGAGCTTGGCCTTTTGCGTGGACGGGTCGATCTCCACCAGCAATTGGCCTTCCTTGACCGTGTCGCCGACCTCCACGTGGATCTTCTTGATCTGGCCCGAGGCCTGGGCGCCGACGTCCACGTAGCGTCGCGGCTGCAGGGTGCCCAGGGCGGTGACGCTGCTTTCGATGTCGCCGCGGGTGACTTGCACGGTGGCGAACTTGTCCCGGCCGGGGGGCAGCATCTGCCAGGCCGCATAGGCGGCGACGGGAATCAGACAAAGGGTGGCGAGCAGGGCGCGTCGGGCGGGGCGGGGACGTTTCATGCAGGGTTCCGGCCAGTGGGAATCGGCCCGTCGTTCACGGGGGTGCGCAGGAGCGGGCACCGCTGAACGCTGTCGCGGGGCGCGGCAGAGACGGGGAGCTGTCCTGTTAACGAGGGGTGGGCGAGGGAATTTAAGCGGGGACACACGATGTTACAGGTATAGGACGGGACTATTTGTCGGGCAACGTGAAACATCACTTTAAATCTATATGAGAATTACTATAAATTACGCGCCTCAAGTTGCCACTATCTTGCTAGCGCCCTTCGCGGGTTCCCGGATCAGTGCGCCCAAGGACAGAAACCGCACCGCTGCGGCGGGGAGCCATGTTGGAAAACTACTATCGCGAGCTGGTGAGTTTCCTGAATGCCAGGCTCGGCAACCGCCAGGTCGCCGAAGATGTGGTGCATGACGCCTATGTGCGGGTGCTGGAGCGCTCCAGCGACACGCCGATCGAGCAGCCCCGGGCCTTCCTCTACCGCACGGCCCTGAACCTGGTGATCGACGACCACCGGCGCAACGCCTTGCGTCAGGTCGAGTCCCTTGAGGTGCTCGACAGCGAAGAGCGCTATTTCACCCCGTCCCCCCACAGCACGCTCGACCACGGCCAGCGCCTGGAGATGCTCCAGCGTGCATTGGCGGAATTGCCGCCGCTGTGCCGCGACAGTTTCCTGCTGCGCAAGATCGAAGGCCTGTCGCACCCCGAGATCGCCGAGCACCTGGGCATTTCCAAGGCGCTGGTGGAAAAGCACATCGTCAATGCCATGAAGCACTGCCGGGTGCGCATCAAGCAATGGGACGCCCATTGAGCCGTCGTCGTTAAATTTTATTTCACTGTCCTCGTTCCTACTCAACAGACGACCTGCTGTCCCGCTCGGGGCCGGCCGGTCACGTAGGCTCTTCCTCCCCGCTGCGTTGGGGTTCATCCAGAGGACACTGGAAATGACACAGGCAATTGCATCGCCCATCGTTCACGATCTGATCGGCGTCGGTTTCGGCCCTTCGAACCTGGCGCTGGCCATCGCTCTGCAAGAGCGCGGCCCGACCCATGGCGAACTGGATGTGCTGTTCCTCGACAAGCAGGCCGACTACAGCTGGCACGGCAACACGCTGTCGACCCAGAGCGAGCTGCAGATCTCCTTCCTCAAGGACCTGGTGACCCTGCGCAACCCGACCAGCCCGTACTCGTTCGTCAACTACCTCAAGCAGCACGGGCGCCTGGTGGACTTCATCAACCTCGGCACCTTCTACCCGTGCCGCATGGAGTACAACGACTACCTGCGCTGGGTCGCCGGGCAGTTCACCGAGCAGAGCCGCTACGGCGAAGAAGTGCTGACCATCGAGCCGGTGCTGCACAACCAGCAGGTCGAAGCGCTGCGGGTGATCTCCCGTGACGTCCAGGGCCAGCAGTTCGTGCGCACCGCCCGTTCGGTGGTGGTCAGCGCCGGCGGCACGCCGCGCATTCCGGAAGCGTTCAAGGGCCTGAAGGGCGACGCCCGCGTGTTCCACCACTCCCAGTACCTGGCGCAGATGGCCAAGCAGCCGTGCGTCAACAACCAGCCGATGAGCATCGCGATCATCGGCGGTGGGCAGAGCGCGGCGGAAGCGTTCATCGACCTCAACGACTCCTTCCCGTCGGTGCAGGTGGACATGATCCTGCGCGGTTCGGCCCTGAAGCCGGCCGACGACAGCCCGTTCGTCAACGAAGTGTTCTCGCCGGAATTCACCGACCTGATCTTCCAGCAGAAGAGCAGCGAGCGTGAGCGTCTGGTCAACGAGTACCACAACACCAACTATTCGGTGGTGGACATCGACCTGATCGAACGCATCTACGGCATCTTCTACCGCCAGAAGGTTTCGGGCATCGCCCGCCATGCGTTCCGCACCCTGACCACCGTCGAGAAGGCCACCGCCACCGAACGCGGCATCGAGCTGACCGTGCGCAACAACGCCACCGGCGAAGTCACCGTGCACCACTACGACGCCGTGGTGCTGGCCACCGGTTACGAGCGCCAGTTGCACCGCAAGCTGCTGGCTCCGCTGGAGGAGTACCTGGGTGACTTCGAGGTCGACCGCAACTACCGCCTGATCACCGACGAGCGCTGCAAGGCCGGCCTGTACATGCAGGGCTTCTGCCAGGCCAGCCACGGCCTGAGCGACACGCTGCTGTCGGTGCTGCCGGTGCGTGCGGACGAGATCGCCGGTTCCCTGTACGAGCACGGCAAGCACCGCGGGCACGGCCGTTCGATGGCGGACCTGCTGCTGGCGACCGCCAGCTAAGACGTCGCCTCCAAGACCGTCATCGCGAGCAGGCTCGCTCCCACAGGGGATCTCCAGCGGACACGAAATGTGTGCCGAACGGCGATCCTGTGTGGAAGCGGGCCTGCTCGCGTTCAGCCCCTCGACCCTCCCAACCTGAACCTTTCCTGAACCTTTCCTGAAAAGCGCTGACATTCCCCGTCACACTTTCCTTTGCGGGTTTACTCTCCAGATACCGGGGCGTAAGCTTCGCGCGTTTTCATCAATAGCGGAGACCCACAGTGGGTACTTGTTCGAGTGACAGTTGTCGGCCGGTCTCGGTAACCGGCAGATTCTCGGCAAGATAACGCGCATTCCCTGATGCCGTTGTCTCGCCGAACAGCGAGCGGCGGCATCCCGATCATGGCCGGTTGAGGCCATGTCCCGACGTCCTTCTCATCGACGCTGAACAGAGCGTGGCCGTGACCTTTGCGTCGCAGCCGCAGCCCTATCGACACGCCTGTCTTCGGTGACCGGCGTGCCAGGCCCTGCCTTGCCGGTCTTTCCGGCGGCCGGGGCGTGGACGTGCCTGCTTGACGGTTTCCCGGCTGACCAGAGGGGTAGCAGCCATGAAACTGACGCTCAAGGAATTTTTCGCAGGCTTCCTGCGGACCCGCCACATCGCCCGCCATTTCCGGCGCCTGGCGTTGCTCGAATCCATCGGCGAAACCACGGTCAGCCGTGAGGTGCCGCCCAGCCTGGCCAATACCCTGGTGGACGCGGCCCACTGCGACAGCGGCGCGCTGCTGTCGATGCTGGGCACCCACGCCGACGGCCTCACGGATTTCGAGGTCGATGCGCTGCGTGCGCAGCACGGCCTGAACGAAGTGGAACACGAGCAGCCGCTGCCGTGGTGGACCCACCTGTGGCACTGCTACAAGAACCCGTTCAACCTGCTGCTGACCCTGCTGGCGGTGATCTCGTGGCTGACCGAGGACCTGAAGGCAGCCATCGTGATCTTCTCCATGGTGGTGCTCTCGACCCTTTTGCGCTTCTGGCAGGAAAGCAAATCCAACCAGGCCGCCGACGCGCTCAAGGCCATGGTGAGCAACACCGCCACCGTGATCCGTCGGGACGCGCCGCGCATCGAGCTGCCGATCAAGCAACTGGTGCCCGGCGACCTGATCGTGCTGTCGGCCGGCGACATGATCCCCGCCGACTGCCGGGTGCTCAGCGCCAAGGACCTGTTCGTCAGCCAGGCGGCGATGACCGGCGAATCCATGCCGGTGGAGAAATTCCCGCGCCAGCAGGACCGTGACACGCGCAACCCGCTGGAACTGGACAACGTCCTGTTCATGGGCACCAACGTGGTGTCCGGCACGGCGGTGGCGGTGATCCTCACCACCGGCAACAACACCTATTTCGGCGCCTTGGCGCAGCGGGTCGGCGCCACCGACCGGGCGGTGACCTCGTTCCAGCAGGGCGTCAACAAGGTCAGCTGGCTGCTGATCCGCTTTATGTTCGTGATGGCGCCGCTGGTGCTGTTCATCAACGGCTTCACCAAGGGCGACTGGACCGAGGCGCTGCTGTTCGCGCTGTCGATCGCCGTGGGCCTGACCCCGGAAATGCTGCCGATGATCGTCACCTCGACCCTGGCCAAGGGCGCGGTGTTCCTGTCGCGCAAGAAGGTCATCGTCAAGCGCCTGGACGCGATCCAGAACTTCGGCGCCATGGACGTGCTGTGCACCGACAAGACCGGCACCCTGACCCAGGACAAGATCTTCCTGGCGCGCAACGTCGATGTCTGGGGCGAAGACTCCGACGACGTGCTGGAGATGGCGTACCTGAACAGCTACTACCAGACCGGCCTGAAAAACCTGCTGGACGTGGCGGTGCTGGAGCACGTGGAGATCCACCGCGAGCTGAAGGTCGGCACGGCGTTTCGCAAGGTCGATGAGATTCCGTTCGACTTCAACCGGCGGCGCATGTCGGTGGTGGTCGAGGGGCGCGGCCAGCCGCACCAGCTGATCTGCAAGGGCGCGGTGGAGGAAGTGCTCGCCGTGTGCAGCCATGTGCGCCACGGCGACATCGACGAAGTGTTGAGCGCCGAGCTGCTGGCCCGCATCCGTCAGGTGACCGCCGCCTTCAACGCCGAGGGTCTGCGGGTGGTGGCGGTGGCGGCGCGGTCGATGCCCGAGGGGCGCGACACCTACAGCCTGGCCGACGAGCAGGATCTGACGCTGATCGGCTACGTGGCGTTTCTCGATCCGCCGAAGGAAAGCACCGCGCCGGCGCTCAAGGCCCTGGCCGAGCATGGCGTGGCGGTGAAAGTGCTGACCGGCGACAACGAACTGGTGACGGCCAAGATCTGCCGCGAGGTGGGCCTCGCCCAGCAAGGCCTGTTGCTGGGCAACGACGTGGAGCGCATGAGCGATGCCGAACTGGCGGTGGCGGTGGAGACCACCAACGTGTTCGCCAAGCTGACGCCGTCGCACAAGGAACGCATCGTCCGCATCCTCAAGGGCAACGGCCACGTGGTCGGGTTCATGGGCGACGGCATCAACGACGCGCCGGCGCTGCGCACCGCCGACATCGGCATTTCGGTGGACAGCGCCGTGGACATCGCCAAGGAGGCGGCGGACATCATCCTGCTGGAAAAGAGCCTGATGGTGCTGGAGGAGGGCGTGCTCGAAGGGCGGCGCACCTTCGCCAACATGCTCAAGTACATCAAGATGACCGCCAGCTCCAACTTCGGCAACGTGTTCTCGGTGCTGGTGGCCAGCGCGTTCATTCCGTTCCTGCCGATGCTGCCGATGCACCTCTTGGTGCAGAACCTGCTCTACGACATTTCGCAGATCGCCATCCCGTTCGACAACGTCGATGACGAGATGCTGAAGCAGCCGCAGCGCTGGCAGCCGGCGGACGTGGGCCGCTTCATGCTGTTCTTCGGGCCGATCAGTTCGATCTTCGACATCACGACGTTCGCCTTGATGTGGTACGTGTTCGATGCCAACACCCCGGACCACCAGACCCTGTTCCAATCGGGCTGGTTCGTGGTGGGGCTGCTGACCCAGACGCTGATCGTGCACATGATCCGCACGCCGAAGATCCCGTTCCTGCAAAGCCGCGCGGCCCTGCCGCTGCTGGTGATGACCGGGGTCATCATGGCGGTGGGGATCTTCCTGCCGATGGGGCCGCTGGCGAATTACTTCAAGCTGCAAGCGCTGCCGTCGCTGTACTTCGTGTTCCTGCCGGTGATCCTGCTGGCGTACATGGCGCTGACCCAGGCGGTGAAGGGGTTCTACATCCGCCGGTTCGGCTGGCAGTAACACCGGGGACGGTGCTGTGGGAGCAAGGGTCTTCTCCTTGCTCTTGCGGTGCCTGTGCCGGCCCCATCGCCAGCAGGCTGGCTCCCACAGGTGTTTCTGGTGTCCGCAAGCTCCATGCGCGCCGAGAAACCTGTGGGAGCTGGCTTGCCAGCGATGAGGCCGGCACTGAACCGCCGCTCCCACAAAGGACGGCAGATTTTTCAAGGAGCTGGACATGCAAGCCATCGACAACCTCAACCTGACCTCGCTGCTCGACACCCTCGTCAGCCTCAGCGCGGCGTTCATCCTCGGCGGCCTGATCGGCTTCGAGCGCCAGTACCGGCAACGCACGGCGGGCCTGCGCACCAATGTGCTGGTGGCGGTGGGCGCGGCGATCTTCGTCGACATGGCCAACCGCCTCGGCGGCGCCGAAGGGGCGGTGCGGGTGGTCGCCTATGTGGTGTCGGGCATCGGCTTTCTCGGCGCCGGGGTGATCATGCGCGAGGAGGGCAACGTGCGCGGCCTCAACACCGCCGCCACCCTCTGGACCTCGGCGGCGGTGGGGGCCTGCGCCGGCGCCGACCTGCTGGCCGAGGCGGTGCTCGGCACGCTCTTTGTGCTGGCGGCCAACACGCTGCTGCGGCCGATCGTCAACAACATCAACCGCCAGCCGCTGGACGTGGTCTCGGCGGAAGTCACCAACATCGTCTACGTCATCGCCCGGCGTTCGCAGCAGAAGGCCGTGCTGGCCCTGCTCGAAGCCGAGCTCGAACGCAGCAACTACCCCGCCAGCGACGTCGACGTGCATGCCTTCGGCAGCGATGAGGTGGAGATCGAAGCGACGCTGGCGACCACGTCGGTGGACGGCGACGAGCTGGACGCGCTGGTGGCGCGGGTGTCGACCTCGGCCCTGGTGGTACAGGCGTTCTGGAGCCCGAGCACCACCGAGTGAGGCAACGCGAGGGGCTGCCGCCGCCGGATGGATGACCGGTTTTTTCGGAATCGTCCTACAGAGTGTTCCTGGTCGCATGGGTAACCTTGGCGTCTCCTGAAGCCGACACCGACCGGGAAGTCCACCGTGCCCCAGAAAACCTTGCGTATCCTGATTGCCGATCCGCAGCATTTTCAGCGAATGACCCTTGAGCGATCGTTCAATCGCCTCGGCTACTTCCGCATCGCACCGGTGCAGAGCCTGGCCGAACTGCACGCGCTGGTCGAACACGAACCCGGCGCCTTCGACGTGGTGGCCGCCAACGCAGGGCTGGCGCCGGGCCCGCGGGATCTGGCGGACTTTCTCTGCGACAGTCCCCGTGTCCGCCACGCCCTGGTCTACAACGCGCTGCCGTCGGCGGTTGCCGGCCCCGCCCGCGAGCCGCTGAAGGTCAGTGACGCGATCCTGCCGGACATCCGGCAGATCGAGCGCCTGATGGCACTGGTCGAACGGTCGACCGGGCAGGCTGCCGAGGCTTGAGCACGCTTATCCATTCGTCGCAACTGTCAGATCTGACAGGTAGATTCCTTCCGGTTCCCGTGCAACAGTCTTGGCGCAGCCACGGCCTGTCCGGCTCAGGCGCAACCCGAGGTGTCGGCGTCCCGAACCTGCACTGGGAGTGGTCATGAAGAAAGCGCTGATCGTCGACGATCATCCGGTGGTGGGTGCCACCCTCGGCCTGATTCTGGAGTCGGAGGGCTTCAGGCAAGTGGACGTGGTCGCCAGCGGCGTCGAAGCGGTGCCGATGATCCGCAAGCATCTGCCGGAGCTGGTGATCCTCGACCTCAACCTCAAAGGGATGAGCGGCCTGGAGGTGCTGGAGCGCATCCGCGCCAACGGCCTGGAGTGCCGTGTCGTGGTGTTCACTTCCCATGACCCCGCGCACTACCAGCTGCGCTGCATGCGGGCCGGCGCGATGGCCTTTGTCGCCAAGTCCGACCCGTTGCAGCAGTTGCGCAACGCGATCAAGGCCGTCCGCTCCGGCTACACCTATTTCCCCGGCTCGGCGGATCTCAGCGCAGGCAACGGCGTGCTGCAGAACAACGAACGGCAACTGATCGGCCAGCTCTCCGACCGCGAATTGCACATCCTGGTGCAACTGGCGCAGGGGAGGGCGAACAAGGACATCGCCGAAGGCCTGAGCCTGAGCCACAAGACCGTCAGCACCTACAAGACCCGCCTGATGGCCAAGCTAGGGTTGGGCTCGCTGGTGCTGCTGCGGGAGTTCGCCATGCGCAACCAGTTGATCTGAGAGGTCGGGCATGAATCCGGGGCGCCTGATTCTCTTGTCGCTGATGCTGGTCGCCGCCCTGGTTCGGGCGAACGAGGTTCCGCAGGAACTGGAGGTGCTGAGCCGAATCAGTCCGGATGCCGCCCCGATCCGCCTGGATGAGGCGGACCGGCAATGGCTGCGGGAACATCCCGTGCTGCGGGTGGGCGTTTCCGGCGCCGATTACCCGCCGTTCGAACTGACCCGCAACCGCCATGAGCTGGAAGGCATCACGGCCGATTACACCGACCTGCTGGGGCGACTGCTCGGCGTCCCGGTCAAGGTCCTGCGCTACCGCGACCGGGCGGGGGCGATGACGGCGCTCAAGAACGGCGAGCTTGACCTGCTCGGCACCTCCAACAATTTCGAGATCGCCGATCCGCAACTGATGCTGTCCCGTGCCTACGCCGAAGACCAGCCCATGTGGGTGACCCGCCTAAACGGGCCGCTGCCGGCGGACCTGGCCGGCAAGCGCATCGCCATGGTCGAGGATTACCTGCCGGAGTCGACCGTGCGCAGGGCCTACCCCACCGCGACCCTGGTGCGTTACCCCGCGATCCTCGATGCGCTCGGCGCGGTGGCGTTCGGCCGGGATGACGTGTACCTGGGGGATCTCATCAGCGCCCACTACCTGATCAGCATCAACTATCGCAACGACCTGCAATTGGCCGGGCCTTCGGGGCTTGACGCCAATCCCTTCGGCTTCGCCCTGGCCAGGGGCAACGGCCGGCTCAAGCGCCTCGTCGACAGGGCCCTGACGGCGATTCCCCTCGAACAGCGGCTGCTGATGGAGCAGCGCTGGAGCGCCGGCCCCGCAGACATTAGCGGGCAACCGACCGTGACCCTGAGCGCCGCCGAGCAGGCGTGGCGCGACGCTCACCCGGTGGTGCGGGTCGGTGCCGTCGAAGACTTCGCCCCCTTGACGTTCTTTGACGCGGAGGGGCAGTTGCGCGGGCTCACCGCGCAGTTGCTGAACATGATTGCCCAGCGCACCGGCCTGACGTTCGACATCGTGCGCGGGCAGTCGCTCGACCGTCAGATGGCGCAACTCAAGGCCGGCGAGCTCGATGTGCTGCCGGTGGTGACGCCGAGCGGCGAGCGGGAACTGGAGCTGCGGTTCACCCGGGCCTACCTGAACAACCCGTTCGTGCTGGTCGCGGCGGCGTCGGACCGCCGGCTGGGTTCGCTGGACGACCTTGCGGGCAAGCGGGTGGCGCTCTACCGCGGCCATCCCCTGCACGACTACCTGATCGAGCACGTGCCGCAGATCAGGCTGGTCGAGGTGGGCAGCCCGGCCTCCGGCATGGCGGCCATCGCCGGCGGGCAGGCGGACGCGACGCTGGGGTCGTTGCTGGTGGCCCGTTACCTGATCGCCCGCCAATACAGGGGACGCATGCGCATCGTCACCACCGTGGGCGATCAGCCGGCCCGGATCGCGCTGGCCACGGCACCGGACGCCGCGCTGCTGCATTCGATGCTGAACAAGGCCCTGTTGAGCATTGCGCCCCGGGAGATGGATGAACTGGTCGAACGCTGGAGCCATGACGTGGTGGTCGAGGACAGTTACTGGCAGCGCCATCGCCGGGAAATCCTCTCGGGATTTGCGGTGGCCGCCGCTCTGCTGATGCTGTCGCTGGCGTGGATCGGCTTTCAGCGCCGGCAGATCCGCCAGCGGCAGCGATGGATGCACAGGCTGCAGCAGGCCAAGGAGGACGCCGACGAGGCGAACCGGGCCAAGACAACGTTTCTGGCGACCATGAGCCATGAGATCCGCACGCCGATGAATGCCCTGATCGGCATGCTCGAACTGGCGCTCAAGCGCGCCGACGAGGGCGTCACCGACCGACTGGCCATTGAGGTCGCCTCCAGCGCCGGGCAGCAGTTGCTGGCGTTGATCGGCGACATCCTCGACATCGCCCGCATCGAGTCCGGGCATATGAACCTCTCCCCGCAACGGGCCAATCTGCGTGAACTGGTGGTTTCGGCCTGTCGTGTGTTCGAAGGGCTGGCGCGGCAGAAACGGCTGCTCTGGCACGTTGAGCTGGATCCGCGCAGCGACATCGATGTGCTGGTCGACCCCACGCGGTTCAAGCAGGTGCTGTCGAACCTGTTGAGCAACGCGATCAAGTTCACCGACAGCGGCGAGGTGAGCCTGGTGCTGCGGGTGGTGTCGCAACGGGAGCGGCGCCTGTCCCTGAGCGTGACCATCGAAGACAGCGGCATCGGCATCGGCGCCGAAGACCGCCGGCGTCTGTTCGCTCCGTTTGCGCAGGCCGTCGACTCTGCGCAGCCGGTGCGCGGCGGCGCCGGCCTGGGGCTGGTGATCAGCCGGGATCTGTGCCGGCTGATGGGCGGCGATCTGCAGTTGGACAGCCAGCCGGGGCGCGGCACGCAGGTGAGGGCGCTCATGCAGTTGCCGGTGCTGGATCCGTTGCGCGAGCCGGCGGCCGATGTGCAGCCGGTCCTGGCGACGGCGTCCCTGAGTGTGCTGGTGGTGGACGACCACCCGGTGAACCGTTTGCTGCTGGGCTGGCAACTGGGCGAACTCGGGCACCAGACCGTGGAGGCGGGGGACGGCGAACAGGGCCTGGCCGTGTGGCGCGGGCAGCCGTTCGACGTGTTGATCGTCGACATCAACATGCCGGGGCTCAGCGGTCATCAACTGGCGCGGACGGTTCGGGAAGAGGAGGCGGCGTCGGGCAGGCGCCGTTGCCTGATGATCGGGTTCACGGCCGACGCCCGGGCCGAGGAAAGGCAACGCTGCCTCGCCGCCGGCATGGACGATTGCCTGTTCAAGCCGATCCGCCTGCATGAACTGGGGCGGGCGTTGAGCGGCGCCACGCCGGGCGGAGCGCAGATCGAGCAAGGTCAGGGTTCGGCCGAGATCGACCTGAGCACGCTGGAGCACCTGGCGGGGGAAAACCGCGCGTTGGTCCTGCGTTTGCGCGAACAGGTGTCGGTCAGTCTGCGTGACGACCTGAAACGGCTGGAGGATTTGGACCGGACGTCGGATCGGGGCGGCCTGCGTGATTTGGCCCATCACATCAAGGGCGGCGCGCAAATGGTCGGTGCCGCCCGGGTCGTGTCGGCGTGCAGCAACCTTGAGCGGGCGTGCCGCGATGCCGAGACCGTGACGCTGGCAGGCGCGGTCGAATCGCTGCGCCAGGCCATGAACAGTCTGGCGCAGCGCCTTCAGGCGTAGCCGGTCAGTCCCACTCGGGGGCGATGCCTTTGGGGCTGGTCAGGCGCTGGCCGCGGTCCAGGGTCGCGATCAAGGCCATGTCGGCTTCGCTCAGGGTCAGGGCCGTGGCGCCGAGGTTGCTTTGCAGGTTGGCCCGGCGCGTCGACGACGGGATCACCGCATAACCCGACTGCATCGCCCAGGCCAGGGTCACCTGCGCCGGGGTGGCGCCCAGTCGTTCGGCGATCTGCCGGATCAGCGGTTCCTTCAGCGCTTCGCCGTAGGCCAGGGTCATGTACGAGGTGGTGTGGACGCCCTGGCTTTGGGTGAACGCGATCACCTTGCGGTTCTGCAGGAACGGGTGCACCTCGATCTGGTGGGTGGCGATGTGTTCGGCGCCGACCGCCGCAATGGCCTTTTTCATAAGCTCGATGGTGAAGTTGGACACGCCGATCCGGCGGGTCAGGCCCAGGCGCTTGGCTTCGAGCAGGGCGCCCATGAATTCCTCCACCGGCACCTGATCGTCCGGGGACGGCCAGTGGATCAGCGTCAGGTCGAGGTAGTCGGTGCGCAGTTTGCGCAGGCTCTCCCTGAGGCTGTCGATCAGGCGGTCCTTGGCGTAGTGGGCGACCCAGATCTTGCTGGTGATGAACAGTTCTTCGCGGGGGATGCCGCTGGCGGCGATGGCGTGGCCGACCTCGGCTTCGTTCTCGTAGATCTGGGCGGTGTCGATGGCCCGGTAGCCCAGTTCGAGGGCGGTGCTCACCGAATCGATGACCACCTGACCTTGCAGGCGAAACGTACCAAGACCGAAAGCGGGAACAGACATGCGTGACTCCAGGGTTGCGAAGGGAATGGACGCAGTATCCGTGGCGGCCTGCCCGGGAAAAACCGCTGCCCCGGCAAAGCACTGTTGAGCGCAAGTCACGAATCGGCCGTGCAGGTGTTAATCGTTCCATGGGTGGAACGATGAAGCTTTTTTTGCCCGACTAGTGCCAGATAGGTGGCGGATTTAACATCAATCCATTGAATCCACCTTTCGGGAGGCACCATGAAAGACCTCATCGGCATTTACACCAGTCCCCGCGGCCACTGGGTGGGCGACGGTTTTCCGGTTCGCACGCTGTTTTCCTACGACAACCTGGCCCGGCACATCAGCCCGTTCCTGCTGCTCGATCACGCCGGCCCCGCCGAGTTCACCCCGACCGAGGAACGCCGCGGCGTCGGCCAGCATCCGCACCGCGGCTTCGAGACCGTGACCATCGTCTACGAAGGCGAGGTGGAGCACCGTGACTCCACCGGCAGCGGCGGCAAGATCGGCCCCGGCGACGTGCAGTGGATGACGGCGGCGTCCGGGATCCTGCACGAGGAATTCCATTCCCGGGACTTCGCCCGGACCGGCGGCAGGATGGAAATGGTGCAGCTGTGGGTCAACCTGCCGGCCAAGGACAAGATGGCGGCGCCGGGTTACCAGACGATCCTCGACGGTGACATTCCGGACATCGCCCTCAAGGACGGCGCGGGCCGCCTGCGCCTGATCGCCGGCGAGTTCGACGGCCGCAAGGGCGCGGCGCGCACCTTCACGCCGGTGGATGTCTGGGACATCCGGCTGAACGCCGGGAAGACGCTGGAGTTGGACCTGCACGAAGGCCGCAACACCGCGCTGGTGGTGCTGCGCGGATCGGTGCAGATCAACGGGCGGGAGCAGGCCGCTGTCGGTCAGTTGGCGCTGTTCAAGCGCGAAGGGCGGCAAGTGACGCTCGACGCCGACACGGATGCGGTGGTGCTGCTGCTCAGCGGTGAACCGATCGACGAGCCGATCGTCGGCCACGGCCCGTTCGTGATGAACAGCGAAGCGGAAATCCATCAGGCGTTCGCCGACTTCCAATCGGGGCGCTTCGGCCGGATGGAGGACTGACTCCGGTTCGCCAACACCGCCATCGCCAGCAGGCTGGCTCCCACAGGGGATCGCGGCACACCACAAAATTCTGTGGGAGCTTGCCTGCAAGCGATGAGGCCGGCACTGCCGATATCGCTGGTGCCTGACCCGCCGCCATCGCTGGCAAGCCAGCTCCCACAGGTATTGCCGGTGTCTCCAAGATCGCGGCACACCACAAAATCCTGTGGGAGCTTGCCTGCAAGCGATGAGGCCGGCATTGCCGATATCGCTGGTGCCTGAACCACCGCCATCGCTGGCAAGCCAGCTCCCACAGGTATTGCCGGTGTCTCCAAGATCGCG
>NZ_JBIVHR010000107.1:18351-18417 GCF_044749305.1 Pseudomonas sp. NPDC089534
AGCCTCAAGTTCGGTTCTGTGGGAGATTCTATGTTGCAAGGGAACCCTGCAGCCTCAAGTTCGGTT
>NZ_JBIVHR010000108.1:0-18271 GCF_044749305.1 Pseudomonas sp. NPDC089534
GTCAGCCGCTACGAGCTGGACAAGGCCGCCGCGTTCGGCATCGACCGCAAGCGCACACCCTCAACCAGATCTTCCGGTTTGCCAACGCCCATAAGGTAACGAGGTTTGTCAGCGGGCATCTGGCCCGGCAGGTAATCCAGCACCTTGATCATTTCGTGCTTGGGCTCGCCCACCGACAGGCCGCCGATGGCCAGGCCGTCGAAGCCGATCTTGTCCAGCCCTTCGAGCGAGCGCATGCGCAGATCCTGGTGCATGCCGCCCTGCACGATGCCGAACAGCGCCGCCGTATTGTCGCCATGGGCGTTCTTCGAGCGCTGGGCCCAACGCAGCGACAGCTCCATGGACACCCGAGCGACGTCTTCGTCGGCCGGGTACGGGGTGCATTCGTCGAAGATCATCACGATGTCGGAGCCCAGGTCACGCTGAACCTGCATCGACTCCTCCGGGCCCATGAAGACCTTGGCGCCATCGACCGGCGAGGCGAAGGTCACGCCCTCCTCCTTGATCTTGCGCATGGCGCCGAGGCTGAACACCTGGAAGCCGCCGGAGTCGGTCAGGATCGGGCCTTTCCACTGCATGAAATCGTGCAGGTCGCCGTGCTTCTTGATCACTTCCATGCCGGGACGCAGCCACAGGTGGAAGGTGTTGCCCAGAATGATCTCAGCGCCGATCGCCTCGATGTCCCGCGGCAACATGCCCTTGACCGTACCGTAGGTGCCCACCGGCATGAACGCCGGGGTCTCGACGGTGCCGCGCGGGAAGGTCAGGCGGCCACGGCGGGCCTTGCCGTCGGTGGCCAGCAGCTCGAACGACATTCGACAGGTGCGACTCATACTGTTTCCTCTGGGCCGCGTGGAGCGGGATTGCGGGTGATGAACATCGCATCACCGTAGCTGAAAAAGCGGTAACCGTTGTCGACCGCTGCCTTGTAGGCGGCCATGGTCTCGGGATAACCGGCGAACGCCGAAACCAGCATCAACAGCGTGGACTCGGGCAAATGGAAGTTGGTGACCAGGGCATCGACCACATGGAACGGCCGGCCCGGGAAAATGAAGATATCGGTGTCGCCGCTGAACGGCTTGAGCACGCCGTCACGGGCAGCGCTCTCCAGCGAACGCACGCTGGTGGTGCCCACGGCGATCACCCGCCCGCCCCGCGCACGGCAGGCGGCGACGGCGTCGACCACGTCCTGGCCGACCTCCAGCCATTCGCTGTGCATGTGGTGGTCTTCGATCTTCTCGACGCGCACCGGCTGGAACGTGCCCGCACCGACGTGCAGCGTGACGAACGCGGTCTCGACGCCCTTGGCGGCGATCGCCTCCATCAGGGTCTGGTCGAAATGCAGGCCGGCGGTCGGTGCCGCCACCGCACCGAGGCGCTCGGCATACACGGTCTGGTAACGCTCGCGATCCGCGCCTTCATCCGGACGGTCGATATAGGGAGGCAACGGCATGTGCCCGACGCGGTCGAGCAGCGGCAGCACCTCTTCGGCGAACCCCAGCTCGAACAGCGCGTCGTGGCGGGCGAGCATCTCGGCCTCGCCACCGCCCTCGATGAGGATCTTCGAACCTGGCTTGGGCGACTTGCTGGAACGCACATGGGCCAGCACGCGGTGCGTGTCGAGCACCCGCTCGATGAGGATCTCCAGCTTGCCGCCGGACGCCTTCTGCCCGAACAGCCGCGCCGGAATCACCCGGGTATTGTTGAACACCATCAGATCGCCAGGGCGCAAATGCTCAAGCAAATCAGTGAATTGACGGTGTGCCAAAGCGCCGCTGACCCCGTCCAGGGTCAACAGGCGACTACCGCGACGCTCGGCCAACGGGTGGCGGGCGATCAGCGAATCAGGAAGCTCGAAGGTAAAGTCAGCAACGCGCATGATGGGGTTCGTCTAGCAGGGCCGGAAAGTCTAGCGGAATTATCAAAAATTGACCATGAAACGTGATTGACCAACGGTAGGCGGCTCTCTATACTTCGCCGCCATTAAGCCCTGATGGCGGAATTGGTAGACGCGGCGGATTCAAAATCCGTTTTCGAAAGGAGTGGGAGTTCGAGTCTCCCTCGGGGCACCACACAGCAGTACCTGAGAGTTTCTAGCAGCCTCTCAGCCCCAGAGAAACCGGTCATTTGGCCGGTTTTTTTGTGCCTGTCTGTCCACCACTGCCTCCCCTTATCCGTTGTATCCCTGTATCCCCGCTTGTATCCTGAGAAAAATACCAAACTTTGGGATACAAGGATGAAGCGCGCAGACATCAAGCGCCGCCCTCTCGCTGACACGACGCTTGCGGGACTGGAGCCGGAATCAAAGGAATACCGGGAACTGGACGGAAACGGTCTCTACTTCAGGGTTAAGCCTGATGGTGGTAAATCCTGGCAGCTTCGCTACAAGCGTCCGGCGGGCAATTGGGCTTGGATGGGGCTCGGGGGTTACCCTGAAGTAAGTGGTGCGTTGGCACGAGACAAAGCTGCGGAACTGCGCAAGGTAGTTAGCAGCGGGGCCGATCCTCTCGAACAGAAGCGCTCTGCCAAAGCTGCCATTGATGCTGCAAGGACTCGGACCTTCCGAGCTGCTGCTGAAGCTTGGCTCAAGGCCAAAGAAGAAAAGGGTCTCGCCCCGTCCACACTTAACAAAATCCGCACCTACCTCGACAAAGACATACTCCCGGCGCTGGGAGATAAGCCCCTTGACGAAATCACTCGTACTGACTGTGCAGAGCTCCAAGCATCTCTTGAAGCCCGGGACGCACACAATGTGGCGGAAAAGTGCCGCACGTGGATCAATCAGATATTCGGGCGAGCCATCGGTCTAGGCCTTACGGAGAACGATCCAGGTAGCCGCTTGCGAGACATTGCAGCTCAAGCCCCGAAAACTCAGCAGCATCCGCATTTGCTGGAGCCTGAGTTGGCAGAGTTCCTCCAAGCACTCAGAAACACCCCCAGCAGGCTGACGGCCCGAACTGCGGCATGGCTCTGCATCTGGACTGCATCTAGACCTGGCATGGTTCGGTTAGCTGAGTGGAAAGAGTTCGACCTTGATAGAGCAACATGGACGACGCCCGCCGCCAAGATGAAGATGCGCAGGGACTTTGTGTGCCCACTCCCTAAGCAAGCGCTCTCCGCCCTCAGAGAGCTTCACTGCCTCACAGGTCGTAGCCGCTGGCTGTTCCCCGGGGTGGGCGCTAAGAATCCGACGATTAGCGAAAACACGATCAACAAAGTCTTCGCGACTGTTGGCTACAAAGGTCGCTTGGTTGGTCATGGTACTCGTCATACGGCCAGCACTTTGCTCAGGGAACACGGCTGGCCAAAAGAGCATGTCGAAGCGCAGCTCGCTCACAAAGAAGAGGGAATTTCCGGGGTATATAACAAGGCTCAATATCTTGAGCACAGGGTGGAGATGATGCAGTGGTATGCAGATCACCTTGATGCTTTAGCAGGTGGAAATATGATCAACGCCAAGTTCAGTAAAGCGGTATGACTACGCATATCCGTCCCTTCATAATCCATGTTACCGGTGTTACTCGTGTAACGACCTTGGCCAAACGCCCGGATTCATTGGCTTTCAAGCCCGTTACACACATGAGCCACTTTCCGTACACCTCGTGTGACTTTGACCAAACGTGTAACGCGAGAACGACCCCATACTCGCTGCGGGCAGGCGTCGGGCTAGGCGCGTGCCGCTGGAGAAGATTGCACGACACAGGGCGCGGGATTGAGAGAAATGCTTTGGGGCCACATCAATGCCCATGAACATGAGCGAGATCGGCCAAGGCATTCAATGGCCAAGCTCAACGGCCGGTCTGAAGGAGTACCTATCTGCCCAACCGCTCTATTGCCTTTGCCACAAACAGATTCTGCATGCGTGCCAGCTTATCGACCGATGCCGCACACGCCTTCTTTTAGCCGGCCTCGGCGACGATCTTAATTCCATGTGCATCAGGGTGACGCAGCGCGAGGAGGCGATTTCACAGAATGCCATGTACGCCCCTCCCGAATACCTGGCGTGTGCTGTACGGCAATATGCTCGGTGCGACCTTGTCACAGACGATCAGGCATACGCGATGTACATCATGGCCTGCGCGGTGAAAGCCTTGGAGGTTTTGAATGATTGGATGCGTGATGCCGAACAAAGCGCCCTACCTAGCGGAATACCTATGCCGGACTGGCCATGGGATTTTTACTGCGAGTACGTGAAGAGCCAGGTCAACGAGGATGACCGCATGGATGCGCTGAACTTGTACGTTATTCACTTGGAACCGATCACGACTCTGCCTGCGTTACATCGCGATGAATTGAGACGTCTAGCCCTCAAGGCAATCAGAGAGGCGACTCGGCAAAAGGGTGGCCTCTTAAGTGGGAAAGATCGGGCCGCCGAGATGAGCGAACGCGACGCAGCCCTTGTCGAAAAGGCTCGCGCTCTGAAGCTGGACGGCATGTCACGATGCCATGTGACCACGGAAGTACACCGTTGGCTTAAACAACTGGTCGCCAAGCCGTACAAGCAAAGACCTGCCTGGTTCTCCCAGGAAACGGACAAGGCATTGTCCCGCAAACGTGTGGAAGCCATCCTTAAGCAACACAAGGTGTAGCTCACTGAAATTTCAAATGGAACTTAACTCCTTTGAAAATTCAATCGCCTAGACCATTGCCCTCGTTGTCCAAACCAATCGAGAGCAATACCTATGAACACCTCTGTTACCGACCTCTGCCGCAAGACGCCCACCAACTCCCCCTCCCTTTTTGACGCCGCTTCGACTTTGATCCGCATGCGCGAGGTTGAAGGCATCGTGGGGATGAAGCGCTCGACCATCTACAAACTGATGCAGCGCACCGACTGCGGTTTTCCGCAGCCCGTCAAACTCAGCAACAGCAGCGCGCGCGGCGCCCCAGTCGCCTGGGTGCTCTCTGAGGTTCAAGCCTGGGCTCGCAGCCGCATCGAGGCGCGCAACCAGGTGGCCGCATGAAGCGCACTTACAGCCCATTCAAGGGGCCATTTCACGACACCTACGCCATCGGGTTTCGCCTCTATGTCCCCGGAGCGATCAACTGGCGGCACCGCACCATCGCGGGCGTGAGCTGGAACGGTAATGACCAGGAGGCGTTCTTTTTCAGTCCTGACAGCCTCGCCCTGCCGCTGAAAGCCAATCCGTGGGAACTGCCTGAGCTGATTCGCCGCAATGCGGTGCGCAGGGAGTTCGCCAGTGTTCACGGCACCGGACATTTCGCCATGACGGCAGGCCGCCTTGCTTCGCTGAAGTCTCTCGGCACGACCGACTGGGTCACCTACTGGCTGGTCGACCAGTCGGGCGGATACGCGAACGATCCGGCTGTGTGGCAACGCATCACCGAACAAGATCTTGCGGTTGAAAGAGCGGCGAGCGAACGCGCTCATAACGACATGCGCTTGACCTCTGATCTGGCCGGTTATGTGGGTGAGTGCGTGGCGCAACGCCGCGAGCAACTGGCCGTAGAACACCGTCGTCGCTGCGCCGAGGACGACAAGATCCTGGCCTGGCTGAAAGGCGAAACACCGCCACCTCTGTTCGCCAACGTACAGGAGGCAGCATGAGCCACAAGACCGCGAACAACGCCTTGATGCACCCCTTTTCCGTGTTGCGTCGGATCGGCTTCTCGCCTCGCGTCATGCAGCGACTTGAACGCTATCGCAGCCAGCAGGACAGGCAAGGTCGAGTGGTGAGCGTGCTGAGCTGGGCCGACGGCACCTGGTGCGCCCTCTCCCTCCACTGCGAAAGGACCGGGGCTGTGGTCGTCGACGAGGGCCAGCAAATCGATGCCTACGAAGACGCCCGCTCCATGCTCAGCGGCGGATTTCTACCCCTTCTCTCCCTGCGCTGGGAAGCCCATGCCTGAAACGAAAACGCCTCCGGGGGCGATCCGGAGGCGTTGAGGTCAATCTACATGCACGAACAATCTATGCCGCACCTGAAAAAACCGCAAGCCATCAGCGCAGTTGCACTTTCGAAAAACGAACGCTACTCTCTGGCCGTCGCTGCAAATTCAGCGACCGGGTTTGGCGACCCGAGAAACTTGGCGCACAGGCGCCCCATCCGACAGCAGGCGCTTTTTTTGTGCCCGCCGTTTCGTGTTATGGCAGCTGTGCGTGGGAGACCTTCGGGTCTGCCGGGTTCCAAGTTCCCGGTTCGCCAACCTGCGCACAGCTGCCACCCTAAATCGTTTGGCGACGATCAGTGGCAGCTCCATCCTCAAACTTGGAGTGTCACCAATGTCTGCCCTCAATCCGTCCAAAATCCGCGCCGCTGCACACCGTGCAATGGCTCTCGCCGCTCTACACGCCAACTCCAGCCTCGCTACACGCCTCTCCCGCTACAACGCTCACATGGCCAAAGCCCGCGCGCTCGAAACCGCAGGCGGTGCCCAATGAACAACGACCTGAGCTGTGCCCTGCCCGAAGACCTGCTCTGCGTGAATCCGACCGCCGAAGCCGGTGTGCCCATCGACGCCATCACCTGCGCCATTGACCGTGCAGACTCGGTGCTGACCCTGCTCGAGGATCACTTCGAAAACGAGTCCTCGCGCCTTGCCAATCACGTCATTGCCGCCGTCCTCTGGGACGTGCGCGGCACCCTCGGCCTGATCAAGACGCTCGCCATGCACGGTGACAGCACCTCGACGCCTGCGGTGCGGAAAGGCGGTGTGCTATGACCACACACACCACAGTGGGCCATACCTCTTTCTCTGCCAGCACCACCGGCAAGAAGATGTTTCGAGTGAACTCGGGCATCCCGCTCGATGACGCCATGGAGACGATTTCGCTTCTGCAGCACTACGCCAATCAGCTCACGCTGGATGCGGCCATGAACGATAACGGTGAGCGATTCATCTGGTCCGCGTTCTATCTGGGTGAGATGGCCAAGGCCCTTCTCGACGATGTCAACGACGCGATGTTCCTGCCGAGGGCTGACGCATGAGCCAGCGACCGAATAGCGCCGCGAAACGTCCGAGCTTCGCCGACGTGAAAGCCGCCGCGCTGAAAGACATTGAACGTGTCTTGTCGCACTGGCTACCCAACGGCAAGCGCGTGGACGGCGGCAAGGAATACACCGCCCCCAATCCGACCCGCAGCGACAAGCGCGCCGGATCGCTTAAGGTCAGCTTGAGCAAGGGCACCTGGGCCGACTTCGCCACAGGCGACAAGGGCGGCGACCTGATCGACCTGGTTCGCTATTTGGAGGGCGGAACGGATGTCGATGCCTGCAACAAGTTGGCCGATCTACTCAACGTCGCGCCCGGCGCCGCCAAGACAAAGGCCGCACCGAGCAAACCGAAGACGCCGACGTGGAACTCCATCCAGCCGATACCGGCCGAGGCCATGAACAAGTGCCCGGCCAAGCACCGTGAACACGGTGCCCCGTCCAAGATCTGGGTCTATCGCGATACGCAGGGTCAGCCCCTCATGGCGCTGTACCGCTTCGACCTCGGCCCCGACGAGGACGGCAAGCCGAAGAAGGTCTTTGCACCCCTGACATGGTGTCAGCGCGCCGATGGGCAAACCAAGCAGTGGCGCTGGCAGGGCCTGCCGGATCCGCGTCCGCTGCTGCGCCTTGATGAGCTGGCGCAGCGCGCTGATGCACCGGTGGTTCTGTGCGAAGGCGAGAAAGCCGCCGATGCCGCCGCCGAGCTGCTGCCGGACTACGTGGCCACCTGCTGGCCGAACGGCTCCAACTCCTGGCACAAGACTAACCTGACACCGCTCAAGGGACGCGACGTACTGTTGTGGCCGGACAACGACGTCAGCGGCAAAGCCTGCATGGCCACCGTCGCCGAGAGGCTGCGGGAAATCGGCGCCGCCTCGATCCGGGTCATCGCGCTGGAGGTGTTCAAGCGCAAACCGACGCTGAAGAACGACCGCGCCGCGTTCGCCAAGGGTGGTCAATGGGACGACGGCGACGACGCGGCCGACGCGCTCGACAAAGGCTGGACCGCCGGCCACTTCTCCGCGCTGGAAAGCAGCGGTGAGCTGTTCGGCATGATCGAAGAAAAGACGATAGTTGCCCTGGTGGAACCCGAGCCGGAACCGAAACCCAAAGCACCGGCCAAGCGACCGGCGAAATCGAAAAACGACCTGATGCCCGGCGGCTTTCGCCTGACGCCCGAGGGTGTGTTTTATGCCGGCGATGACGGCGAGGCGCGCCCGGTGTGCTCGCCGCTGGCGATACTCGCGCGAACCCGCGACGAGAAGGGCCACAACTGGGGCTTGCTCGTCGAGTTCGACGACCCCGACGGCACCAAGAAGCGCTGGAACATACCGGCACGCACCATGACCGGCGACTTCGGCAAGGACGTGCTCGGCCCGCTGGTGGACATGGGATTGCGTCTCGCCGGCAGCCGTTCGGGGCGCAACGCACGCAACGACCTGCAGAGTTACCTGGGCGGCTTCGACAGTGCGCAGCGTGCGCGTTTGGTCACCCGCTTGGGCTGGCACGACAACGCCTTTCTGCTGCCTGAGCAGCAGGTCGGCGCGCACGCCGAACACCTGCACTTCTACGAGGCCGGCGCCCAGCTTCCGCCGATCAGCGAAGCGGGCACGTTGGAGCAATGGCAACAGCAGATCGGCGCACTGTGTGTCGGCAACCACCGCTTGGCGTTTGTCGTCGGCGTCGCCTTCGCCGGCCCACTGCTGCACATGCTCGGCCACGAGTCGGGCGGTTTTCACCTGTACGGCGACAGCTCCGGCGGCAAGACCACTCACCTGCAGGTCGCCGCCTCGATCTACGGCGGACCGCGTCTGGTGCGCTCGTGGCGCTCGACCGACAACGCGCTGGAGTCGATCGCCGCCGCGCATTCCGACGGGCTCCTTGTGCTCGATGAAATCGGCATGTGCGATGCCCGCATCATCGGAGAGACGGTCTACATGCTCGGCAACGGCACCGGCAAGGCCCGCGCCAATGACCGGGGCCAGGCCAGCCGGCAGGTTCAGGAATGGCGTCTGCTGTTCCTGTCCACCGGCGAGAAGACCTTGGCGCAGCACATGGCCGAAGCCAACAAGGAACTGAAAGCGGGCATGGAGGTGCGCATGCTCGCCGTCCCGGCCGATGCCAGCAAAGGCCTCGGCATGTTCGACACACTCAACGGCTTTGAGGACGCCGCCGCTTTGTCCGACGCACTCAAGGCGCGAGTGGCGAACTACTACGGCACCCCGCTTACCGCGTTCCTGACCGCCCTGTGCGAACCCGGCAAGCGTCTTGGTTGGGCAGCGATCCTGCGCCGCACGTTGGAGGGCTTCATTGCCAAGTCGCTCCCGGCATCTGCCAGCGGACAGGCGCACCGTGCCGCTGCCCGCTTCGGTCTCGCAGCCGCCGCCGGCGAGCTGGCCACCGCCATGGGCATCACGGGCTGGCCGGACGGCACGGCCACCACCGCGGCTCGGGTGTGCCTGAGCGCTTGGCTGAACGAGCGCGGCGGTGCCGGCAACTTCGAGGGCGATGCGATCTTGGCGCGGCTGCGCCAGGTCATCGAGCGCTTCGGCGAAAGCCGCTTCACCCGTTGGGAATCGGCGGCGGCCAAGATCGACGAACACGGTCCACGCACCATCGACCGCCTCGGCTTTCGCAAGACGCTGGAGCACGGCATGGGTGACACCATGCACACCACGAACACCTACTACGTGCTGCCCGAGGCGTGGCGCTCGGAGATCTTCCGGGGCATGAACATCAACGCCGTGAACAAGGAGCTGTTGCAACGCGGCGTGTTGGAACCTAGCAGCGACGGCAAGGCGTCGAGTCTGGTGCGGCTACCCGGCCTGGGGCCCCAGCGCTGCTACATCGTGAAGGCGATTCCGGGAACGGATGAGAGCGAGGCTCGGGCTGCCTGAAGGCACGTCCGCTGATCGAGGTAGCGCCGGCTCATTCCCGGCCTCGCCAGCCGCTCATTCAACCCATACCCAATTTTTGAAGGAACAAGACAGATGAACGAATTCCACGCTTCTACCGAACAACCCGAACTGCTGGCCGGCGAAGTGGACAGCCGGGAGACCATCGGCCTTGCACAACCCGTTTCCGAGAACCTTCACGCCCCTGGTCATCGCGGCAAGAAGCAACGGTTGATTGACGAGATCAACCAACTGACCGCCCAACGCGATCAACACCTGCGCGAAGCTGAACAGCACCACGCCAAGATGGCGCCTTTGGAGGCGCTATTGGAAGGGGACGAGGTCATCGAGGCGGACCGGTTGACCGAAATCCACAAGGAGCACAGCAGCCTGAAACTTCCGTACGACTCCGGTAAGCACCGTGCCTGGCTGCTCGATGCAAAGATTACCCGGCGCGAGCAACTGCTCAATCATGAAACCCTGATGGCGGGGTACACCGAGTCGATGGCGAACTGGAAAGCCGACGAGCAAGAGCTAAACGAAAAACGCGACAGCCTCAGCATCCGCTTAGCACAGATCCAGCAGCAAGCAGAAGAGGACATGGCCAGGGCCCGGCAAGCCGAAACCGATGCCGCCACCGCATACGCGCAAGCGGTGGCCTGGGGCGACACCGAGGGCGAAAAGAACGCCAACACCGACGCGCAGAAGGCCGCGAAAAACCTCACAACGGCGACCGAACACAATCGGCGCCAACACCTGATCATCACTGCGCTGGAGCAGGAACTGGCCATCGTCGACCAGCACATCGACGAGGCGCAAAGGGAGCACCAAACCATCCAGAGAACTGCCTTGTCGCTGGCCCGGACAGTGTTGGAGGAACGGTGGAACGAACAAGCGCAAGCGCTGATGGAGGTGGGCGGCATGTTGTGGAATGTGCAAGGCATGCTGGGAGGCGAACACCTCAGCCTGATGAGGCTGGTACTTCCACAAGAAGGCGAAGACTTCCACAGCTGGACCTGGCGCGAGCTGGCGGATCGATCCGGCCAGCACAGCACGCAAGCCATCCTTTCGCTGTAACGCGTTGAGCCACCGAAACAGCCTACGCAGGTAGGCTGTTTAAACCTCCCCAGGCGCTACAGAATGATCATTCAAATAGACCTCAGAAACACTCCCAACTGGAAAGACCTACTGAAAACACGAATAGGCTCCTTAAAAGAAATGTTGGAGCTCGTGGACAAAACCCGCAAAAAAACGAAAGTCGAGACTCTTACCGTAAATTTGATCAAGTCCGAGATCATTAGCATCCGAGAGTATTTGAAACTGTCAGAATAGCGCTGAACTCGTCAGCCGCACGAACATTCAAACTGTCATCAGACAAATATAGGAAACAAACATGTCCAAACTTGCCGAATACCGTCAGCTGGAAAAACACCTGGCTGAGCAGATGCAGGCGCTGGAAGCGCTGAAGAGCGACGGCGCACTGAAAAAAGAGATCGAGTTCGAGACCAAGCTGCGCGAGCTGCTGAACCGGTACGGTTTCAGCCTCAAGCACATCATCAACTTGCTGGACTCTCAGCATAGCACTAAGCGCGCTTCAACGCCGGCGGCGGCATCTGGCAAACGCAAGTCTCGCGAGCTCAAGGTCTACAAGAACCCGCACACCGGCGAAGTGGTTGAAACCAAAGGCGGCAATCACAAGACGCTGAAGGAGTGGAAAACAAAGCACGGCGCCGACGAGGTTGAAAGCTGGCTGAAAAAGTAAAGTAACGTCACCTGAAAAAGGGCCCATGCGGGCCCTTTCTTTAGCGAACCTAATTCTCCACCACAACAGCAAACCCACTTTGCAAAAAACAAATACACAAACTAAATTTATCTATTAAGCACCAAACTGCATCGACTCGCTGCAATATCACCAGCAAACTTCTTGAACTTTCCTTGCTTTGTAGTGCCATTCAAATATCTAACAGTAACGATCTGATTCCTTCCTATTGAATCGGCAGCAGCTTTCTTCTCGAGAAAAGGAAACATCCCACCACTCACTGAGTCTTCGTAAAACTCTTCATCGATCATAGCTCTAAAACTATGATCAATCACTTGAGAAAAGTCCTCAGGAAAATGTATTAAAGAAAACTCACTCACATCCCTAATGTTTGGCACGTACTGCATCAATTTAGTCGACAACTCCAACTCCCTTGGAGTTTGAGTGTACAACTTGAACCGAAGCAACAAAAGTATCATCGAACCTGACTTAATAGTCTCATCAGGCAAGCTTCCGCTTATAACAGTCCGCTCGAAAGAAGCCTCTGCGGCATCTAGAAGCGCGATACAACGATCTGTTTCACCTTCAACAAATAGCACTCGAAAAATATCATGCACCAATCTAAAATCAGTATTTAGAAGCAAACTATCTTCAGGAGCTATATACTCACCAATATACTTATCAAACAGATCAGTCTTGGATACATTCTCACCCTCCGATATAAGGATACCAAGTGTAACTATTTGCCTCATGCTCTCCTTAGGCATTTTACTGCAGAGCATTGCGAGTCTAGCAAGGTTAGGAATGATAGAATAAACACCTTCCCTAACAGCATCGGAAACACAGGACACCACCATCTCGGCAGCGCTCAACTCCTGCTTATCCTCAACAGATATTATGTACTCAACAAATGATTTTGCTTCTTTGTAGCTATTTACAGCAACCAGCCTGCCTATCAAAGCTATGCATTCTCTCGCACCAAATCTCAACTGATTCATAACAGTACCTCCAGACAAAGAGATACGAGAATCGATTATATTATTTGCACACTTCACATAGTAAGAAGCTTGCACAGACACCTCGGTCTCGTAAGTTGCGCGTTCGTAAAGCAACGTACTCCTCACCTCAGAATCACTTGACTCCAGCGAAAGATCTAGATAATGCTTTCCACGATCCGACTGCCCAATGATTTGGTAATACCTACTCAACTGATAGTAAGCAGTATACAAAATTTCATTTTCGGCACCTATTTTTGAAGGGGGGTGAGATGCAAGATATTTTAACCCTCTGTTCAGTAAATCTTCGATATCTGGATCTGCTTCCGTTACACCCTGCTCATTCGCATGATTTTCGGCAAGCCATATACTTGCCAAATTAATACAGGCCTCTGCATAAAATAGATTCTTTTTACCGTCAACAGTAGAGCTCAGAATTTTATTAAAATGTTCAGCGGCCTCTAGAAACCTATTCGAAAACATATAGCAAATGCCAAGCCAGTGATGTTTTGCGTTGATCAACTCCAAATCACCAACACCCTCTGTAACGCAGCCCTCATACTCAGCAATCGCCGAAGCAATGTCACTCATCTGAACAAAACAAAATCCAACATTTAACTTACTTGCAAGTTTCCCCTCAGCACTGTTAGCTTGTAACATTGACTCCTTAAAAAGTGCAATTGCCTCCTCATACCGATGAAGCTTCACTTTCTCATGAGCGCGCTCATCAATACTAAGCAGTTCGCTCTCAATGTCCGATATCCACTTCTCAGACAACGACTCAGACATAATTCTATTTTTAAAAAAAATCTCATCCGCTTCTTGCTTTGGAGTACTAATACCAGCCAAATACAGTCTATCTTTCACCTTATCGGATAGAGTAGAGCTCTTTCCGTAGTGCATAGCCATTACAGAGTTGCGAAGTTCTTTATCACTCTGAACCCTAGTCCTAATATGATCAAATGGAGGCAGATCGTAACTTTTCAAATAAAGAGAACTGACCAAACGATCGATACTATCGCTATCTAGAGTCGAAATCTCCTCTAGAACACTCTCAGCAGCCGAACATAAATCCCAAGTAACCCGAGGATTACCGGAGGTCCAATAAAATATTCGCTCAACAACATCTTCTGGCAGATCCAAATCACACTGAGAAAGGAACTGCTTAGTCTCTTCAAATGTGAAATCATCCAGATAAATTTTTTCACCAATGTTGAATGGAGAAATTGCCTTGTTTTTAATTAATTCCGATGGATCCGCAACACCGGACAGGACATAAGTAAGCCTTTTGAAAACAGGATAGTTAGTTCGCCCGGAAAAATAAATACTACGAATCAAAGAAAATACATTATCAGAATAGTCAACATTAGTTAGCGCATCAATTTCATCAAGACAAATTATCAGTTTTCCGGAAAGGCTATCCAAAATAGCCTTTAACTCCAACTCATGCTCCTTATGTGGCTGCAAATTAATCGTAACATTCCGCGATACCGAGATTTGTGCCAACAATGACGTAACTAGCTCTTCATTGGATAAAACCGTAGTATCAATAATATTACGAAAAAAAGATCGCAAATCAGAAAAATTATTAGAAACATCCAAATATGAAAAGCAGTTTCCCTGTTGATCTAATTCGCGCTTTGCATTAAGGAGCAGGTTAGTTTTCCCCATCTGCCGAGATACAAGAACATACCCCGGCCTACCCATATCCTCAATAATTTGTTTCAACTGAACATCAGCTTGCCGAACTACATATAAGTCTTTTGGAACAATCGCAAACGGCTTTATCTTTTTCGAAGACATGTCATTTAATCCTAAAATTGAAAACCTTGAGCTGTCATTCTGAGGAGCTCATCGTTACTTTTATGAGGATAAGAGATTTTTGTTTTAAAAAAGGTCTTCAAATACCTTGGCGACCCACAAGCGCTACCGATTAGCATCGGCGGGAGATCATCAGGAGTCAACGATTTCAAATTAGGAAGTATAAGATCGACCAGAGACTGGAGTTCTTCATCAGTCCACTTTGAGCACTCAACAAAACTCATGTAGCCACGCAGCTTTGCCTGATTGCGAACAAGACTCATATTAGGCTCCCCTAAAGATGATACTACGATACGAAATGAGTTGGCTTTCGTTAACTGTTTAACTGAGTTCAGCAACTCCTCTATTAACGCAACCAACTCGGCCTCAACCGTGTCGCAACCTGTCTGGCTTGGAACTTCATCAATATATATAAAAAGATATCTATTACTATTTACACCTTCGGAAATCAGCCGAGCAAGATTGCTAAAGCTTCGTTCAGGCATTGTCTCAAAACCATTCTCCGACAAGTGAATTGTTTCTATCATCTCCGCGACAAACGAATTTCTATCAGCAGTGCATTGAGAAAAGCATAATTCTATGGCACCAGCCCCAGCCTGACTCAAAAGCCTTTTAACAATAGAGGTTTTTCCCGCTCCGGATGGGCCATATATCCAGAAGCTAGAAAAACTAAAGTCTCGGTGAACCTGCTCGTCAATATTTCTTTTTAGATAATAAGGCTCACAGCTCTCTTCATAAATATCGAAAAGAGGCCCTTGCGCGACAACATCTTCGCGGAGCAACTTTCCTTGTGAGCTTTTATCGACAACTGGAAGTCCTACTTTAGGAAAAAAAGTATAACTTAGAAAGTCGAGTAGCAAACAATGACTTAGATGATTTACGTCTGTAGGCTTCACAATGGATGAATGACTGGTTCTAGGTATTATCCTTCGACCCGAAAAATATCGTGATGCGGAATGTTCCATGACAATCGGTTCAAATCCTGGAAGCCAACGAAAATGTATTAACCCTGTATGTTCAACACCTTCTATACCTAGAAAGCTATCATGAGGTCTCGAATCGATAAAACTCTTGAATCGGCCATCTAAGTCTGTAAGCAATTCACTATTTTTCCTCAACTGGAGCCCTGTCCTATTCTTATAGAACTTGGCCACTTTCACTAATCTATCAGCATAGTCTGAACCAATGGACGGAGACGCCATCAAAACCAGTCCAATTTTATGATCAGCAAAACTCTCCCTGTAGCACTCAAGCATGTATCTTGTAACAATACCGCCAAGGCTATGACAAATGAATATAATTTTTTTAAAGCTGAGGGGGGGACTCTCTCCAGAATGGCTTGCTCGTCTTAAAGCATTATATAGTTCTTCAGCACACTCCCGCACACCATACACACCAGAGTCTGCGTCCGTAAAATATCCACCCAAAAAAATTGACGACTGCGGTATTCTTGGGTCTGCTAAAAGTAAATCAGGCCAAAATACTTTCGCCACTGCATCCCGCCAACATTTTTCAGAGTTTGAAAAAAAACCGTGCACGAAAACGAATACTGTATCAGTGGTACTGTCGAACAAATGCCAGGTATTATTTTGCGTCATTTATAAAAGCCATCCGTTCCATATTTATTTCCCTGAGCAATCCTGAATAGAAAACCTATATTTGCTCAACATATCTATAAACTCAGAATCTACTGATCACCAAAAATCATAGCTTCGGTTATATTAAAACAACAAAGCTGCGCTTTTGAAGCGAAACACACCTATTTTCACTGCCAAAATGCACGTGCCGTGGCATGAGCTTTTTCTTCGTACGCCTTCCCTGAGCATCGATTGATATTTACACCATCCCACCTACTGGAATTTCGCGATTTCACGTCACGACCATGCGACCAAAAAACCTTTCGACCCACAATAAAAACTTCCACTCATAATGATATGCAGCACTAAAAGTGAATTATGTCAAGCAGTAACCACCAAAGCGTATTCATTAGCACATAAATTTTAGCTATTTCCTTGCTACGCCCGTCAGGTGACAAACATCGCCAGACGACGCTTTTAGCTTATATTAGCTCCGTACCTAGTCTTCTCGATATGCACCTATTCGATTTTTCCCGCTAAGCCCTTCGCTTCTATCAATGCACTATGCGTTACACGACACGTATGGGTAACACGCCAAAACTGGGCAGATTTAAAGCGAGGTTACAAATTTTTTATTTTTAAAATCAACGAGTTAACTTGATTTGTTACACCGGTAACATGAGTAACACTGATTTTTATAGGAGGACATCCCCCCGCTCCCCAAATGCAGGATTCCCCCCAGCGAACGTCCCACGTATTACCAACACCTACCGGGATCCCTCAGGCTTACGCTGAATTGTTGGGTCGGACACCCGCCGGACTTTGTTGACGGACAGGTTCCCAGCTTAGTGACCAGGTGAACACAGAGTTCACCAGTGCAATTGCACAAGCTGCTAAGAGGTCGCCGGGGCCCCAGAGCATTTCTAAATGCCACGGGGCATAAAGACTGGCTGACTTTTTTGCATTGGGTGGCAGGTTGACGACCGAAAACGTGCGGAATCATCAACACAAAGGGCCATCATTACCAACACGGTAACGATGGCCCTTTTTCAACGAAATCCTTTCGATTTCAATGATTGAAATTCAATAAGCTCGAGGTCGTGCCACTAACAAGTTCCCGCGGGTTTCCGACCCCGTGCTCTTCAGATACTCCCAGGGGCCCCCGGCGGCATTCCGGAGACTGATTGCTTTCTGCCATCCCCCAGCTAACCTTCATCCCTGCTGGTCATCGCATATCCATACCAGCACCATAGCCATGGTTAAAGATGTTGAGTCATCAACGATCCGACACACGGAAGCGAGGACTAGCAAATGCAATCATTTATCGTGAACAGAAACGTCCAACCTAACGGCGACTACGAAGTGCACAACACGACGACTGGATGCAGATTCATGCCGTTGCCACAGAACCAGGTACCACTCGGAAATCATCTCACCTGCATCGGTGCTGTAGACGCCGCCCGAGCGGTAAACCCGACTCTGCGAGTCAATGGTTGCTACTACTGCTGTAACCCTTGCCACACCAGCTAGGTGGCTGGGAGTGCATGGCTGGATACGGGTCGTTTATGTCTTATACTAGGATTGTGCAATCATAGACCGAAGCAGCCTGTATCCCCGTGTGTATCCCTCATTATGTAATCCTGCTATAAGCCACGGATTACATGGAGGATTCCAGTCTCCCTCGGGGCACCATATGCAGCACTTAGACGACTACCAACGTCTACGTAACATCTCTAGAGCCCGCTAACAGCGGGCTTTTTTGTTATTGGGGATTTATCTCCTCCCCCTCCCTCACCGATCGCGAATCCGATCAGGCCACGCCAATGCACCGGGCGCTGCCACTGCCCGTTTCCAGACTGCCCGTTTCCAGATAGTGGCGAGCAACGTCCCGCCATCAACGATGGCAAGCTGACCAAGATAAACTCGTCACCATCCCTGCGGCATGATCAATTGCACGGCGCCGGCTCGAGCATGGCCGCGCTTCGCGGCGATCAAGCCCAGGCAAGGCATTTGGAGTGCTGCATCGCCCGGTGTCTCCAGGGAAAGCCAGAACGCGGCACAGCCCCTCTCTGCGGGCATCACAGCCACGCGCTACCGCCATTGCACAGTTGGCGGGAACAAACGCATGCGTTTGCGAGAGACCACCCTGGACAGCCCTACACCCCTCCTCCGCACGGCAATCATCAGCCAAGCCCCTGTGAGTGCCCCCACCGGGAAAGTCGACGCACAGAACTTTCCTGCGGGCAAAACAAAACCCCAACCGCTTTCG
>NZ_JBIVHR010000109.1:0-17506 GCF_044749305.1 Pseudomonas sp. NPDC089534
GGTGATCGGAAATCGGTTGGGGCAGCACTTCGACCTTTTCCAGGGTCAGGGTCGGGCTGAGCAGAATATGGTCCAGGCAGCGCTGGGGGCGCCAGCTGGGGAATGTCGCTTCGAGCTGCGGGGCCAGCAGGCCGAGGTCGCGCAGCGGAGAGTGCTGCAGCAGGTCGCTGGCGTGGGTGTTCATGTCGCCCATCAGCACCTGGTGCTTGTAGTCGCCGATCAGGTCGCGGATGTACGCCAATTGCAGCGTGCGTGCCCGCGGGCCGAGGGCCAGGTGCATCATCACCACCACCAGCGCTTCCGGCCCCTCGCCGAAGCGCAGCAGGATGGCGCCGCGGCCCTTGGGGCCCGGCAGCGGATGGTCTTCGATCGCCCACGGACGCAGCCGGCTGAGCACGCCGTTGCTGTGCTGGGCCAGGCGACCGAGGTTGCGGTTGAGCTGTTGGTACCAGTAGGGGAAGGCGCCGAGCTGGGCGAGGTGCTCGACCTGGTTGACGTAGCCCGAACGCAGGCTGCCGCCGTCGGCTTCCTGCAGGGCCACCAGGTCGAAATCGCCGAGCAGGTTGCCGATCTTCTGCAGATTGCCCGAGCGCCCGTTGTGCGGCAGCAGGTGCTGCCAGCTGCGGGTCAGGTAGTGCCGGTAGCGCTCGGTGGAGATGCCGACCTGGATATTGAAGCTGAGCAAACGCAGACGGCTGTCTGCGGGCAGCCCCGTGGATTCCAGGTGATGCTCGTTGACCTGCGGATCGTGCAGGCCAACGAGGCGTTCGGCTCCCCAGCGGCGCATGGCGGTCGCCGCGCTTAGTTGGCGGCGGCCTTGTTGGACGCCCGCTCCTTGGCCACCAGTTGGTCGGCCAACTGCAGCGCCTGCTCGGCGCCGCCGGCGGAGCCGATGTCGAAGCGGTACTTGCCGTTGACGATCATGGTCGGAACGCCGGAGATCTCATACTTCTTCGCCAGTTCGCGGGCCTTGACGATCTGGCCCTTGATGGCGAAGGAGTCGAAGGTGGCGAGGAACTTGTCCTTGTCCACGCCCTGGGTGGCGAGGAAGTCGGCCATGTCGTTCTTGTCGGTCAGCTTCTTGTGTTCCTTCTGGATGGCGTTGAACACGGCAGCGTGGACGTTGTGCTCGACGCCCATGGCTTCCAGGGTCAGGAACATTTGGCCGTGGGCGTCCCAAGGGCCGCCGAACATGGCCGGGATGCGCACGAAATTGACGTCGGCCGGCAGCTTCTCGACCCATGGGTTGATCACCGGCTCGAACGCATAGCAGTGCGGGCAGCCGTACCAGAACAGCTCCACCACTTCGATCTTGCCGGGCACGGCGACCGGCACCGGATTGCTCAATTCGACGTAGGGGGCGGCAGGGGCTTCGGCGGCCTGGGCAGTCACGCCGAACAGGCTGGCAGCGACGAGGGCGGCGCTGATGATCAGATTACGCATGCTTTACTCCTGGGCAAATGGGTCGCCTCGCGCAGCCTGTTTTCGGACAGGTCGTGGCGGGCATGAGTCCTGTAGTGTAACGGCAGCGGCCACAAAAAAGGGCGGCCAAAGCCACCCTTTTTATACTTGCCGCGACGGATTAATCGAGCGTTAACGTAGCGGGGGGTGTCCCACGCGCGTAGCGTCCGCATCCCGCCTGCAAGTCCGGCCTCAGTGCAGGCCTTGAATGTAGCTGGAGACCGCGGCGATGTCTTCGTCGCTCAGCTTGCGGGCGATGGTGCGCATGGTCATGGCGTCGCCGTCGTTGTTGCGCCCGGCTTCTTCCTTGCGGAAGTCGGTCAGCTGCTTGGCGATGTATTGAGCGTGCTGGCCACCCAGGTGCGGGAACCCGGCGGCTGCGTTGCCGGCGCCGTTCGGGGAGTGGCAACCGGTGCAGGCCGGCAGGCCTTTTTCGAGGTTGCCGCCGCGGAACAGGGCTTCGCCGCGTGCCACGATCTTGGGATCGGCGGCGCCGACGCTGCCTTTCTGGCTGGCGAAGTAGGCGGCGATGTCGGAAAGATCCTGGTCGCTCAGGTTGGTCAGCAGGCCGGTCATTTCCAGGACGGTGCGCTTGCCCGACTTGATGTCGTGCAGTTGCTTGGTCAGGTAGCGTTCGCCCTGACCCGCCAGCTTCGGAAAGTTTGGCGCCATGCTGTTGCCATCCGGGCCATGGCAGGCGCCGCATACGGCGGCTTTGGCCTGGCCTGCGGCGGCATCGCCTGCAGCATGGGCGAAGCCTGAGATTCCCACGGTCAACAGCAGACTCACGATCAATTTGTTCATCAGCTAATCCAACTACGGCTAAGGGTTAAGAGTTATGGACCGGGCTTACTCGCTCATCCAGAGGATGATGGCTTGGTAATCCTCGGCACTGCAGTCCATGCACAAACCACGCGGCGGCATCGCCTTGAAACCCTGGGTCACGTGTTGCACCAGCGTCTCCATGCCCTTGGCCAATCTCGGCGTCCAGGCTTCCTGATCGCCCTTGCGGGGCGCCGTAGGGAGTTGGCCGGAATGACAGGCACCACAAACACGGTTGTACACGGCTTCCGGATCCTGTGCGGCCTGAACGCTGTGAAGCGGTATCAGGATCCCGGCAGCCAGCAGCCATTTCGTCATAAAACGACCTTTTCAGGGTTGAGAGCGTTCTGCGTTCTAATGCGCAATCAAGGTCTGTCGCTCTCGTGAACTTCATCCTACGCTGGGACAAAGCGCACACAAAATCTGCGGCATTATATACTGGCGTCACTGAAACGGAAGCGACCTCGCTTGCCGCGCCCATTCCCGGCGCCGTCCACATCGGAAATCCCATGCAACTCAAAAACCCCATCCTCGGCCTGTGCCAACAGTCCACCTTCATGCTGAGCGCCGCCAAAGTCGACCAGTGCCCCAGCGACCAAGGCTACGAAGTGGCCTTCGCCGGCCGTTCCAACGCCGGCAAGTCCAGTGCGCTGAACACCCTGACCCACGCCAGCCTGGCGCGCACCTCGAAAACCCCGGGCCGCACGCAGCTCCTGAATTTCTTCAAGCTAGACGATGAACGCCGTCTGGTCGACCTGCCGGGCTACGGTTACGCGAAAGTGCCGATTCCGCTCAAGCAGCACTGGCAGCGTCACCTGGAAGCCTATCTGGGCGGACGCGAGAGTCTGATGGGGGTGATCCTGCTGATGGACATCCGCCACCCGATGACCGATTTCGACCGTTTGATGCTCGACTGGGCCGTCGCCGCCGGCATGCCGATGCACATCCTGCTGACCAAGGCGGACAAGCTGACCTACGGCGCCGCGAAGAACACCCTGCTCAAGGTGCAGTCGGACATCCGCAAGGGCTGGGGCGACACCGTCTCGATCCAGCTGTTCTCCGCGCCCAAGCGCATGGGCCTGGAAGAGGCCTACACCGTGCTGGCGGGCTGGATGGAACTGGCCGACAAGGGCGCCGAAGCGGCGGCCGAGTAAATCGCAGGCAAAAAAAACCCCGGACTTCATATGGGGAGGGGGAAGTTCCGGGGTTTAAGTTCCGAACCGCTAGGGCGGGGTTCAGATATCTGCCAACACTTAACACAACATAGGAGCATCGAAGGGCTTCACCAGCCATTCAGTAACTCTGAGTGGCCCTTCGCAAGATTAGTTCAGATTTTTTTCAAAAAGCTTTGGAATAATTCCAAGAGCGATCCGGACTAAGCCGCTTCCCGGGCCTTCGCCGCGACGCCATGCCGCAGCGCAGGCCCGTTCCGGACGCCTCAGTGCGCCTCGTCCCAGTTGTTGCCGATACCCACTTCGACCAGCAGCGGAACATCCAGTTTCGCCGCGCCGCTCATGTGCGTGCGGATTTCTTCGCTGACCTGGGCGACCAGATCCTCGCGCACCTCCAGCACCAGTTCGTCGTGGACCTGCAGGATGACCTTGGCATCCAGCCCCGACGCCTGCAGCCAGTTGTCCACCGCCACCATGGCCTTCTTGATGATGTCCGCCGCCGTGCCCTGCATCGGCGCGTTGATCGCCGTGCGTTCGGCGGCGGCGCGTTCCTGCGGCTTGCTGGAGTTGATCTCCGGCAGGTACAGGCGACGGCCGAAGAAGGTCTCCACGTAGCCTTGGTCCGCCGCCTGCTTGCGGGTGCGCTCCATGTATTCGCGCACGCCGGGGTAACGGGCGAAGTAGGTGTCGATGTAGGCCTTGGCGGTCTTGGTGTCGACGCCGATGTCCTTGCCCAGCTTCTGCGCGCCCATGCCGTAGATCAGGCCGAAGTTGATCGCCTTGGCGCCGCGGCGCTGGTCCGGGGTCACTTCGTTCAGTTCGACCTTGAACACTTCGGCCGCGGTGGCGGTGTGCACGTCCAGGTTGTTGCGGAACGCGTTCATCAGGCCTTCGTCACGGGACAGGTGGGCCATGATCCGCAGTTCGATCTGGGAATAGTCCGCCGCCAGCAGCTTGTAGCCGGCCGGCGCGACGAACGCCTGACGGATCCGCCGGCCTTCGGCGGTGCGCACCGGGATGTTCTGCAGGTTCGGGTCGCTGGAGGACAGCCGCCCGGTGGACGCCACCGCCTGATGGTACGAGGTGTGGATGCGCCCGGTGCGCGGGTTGATCTGTTCCGGCAGGCGATCGGTGTAGGTGCTTTTCAGCTTGCTCATGGAGCGGTACTCCATCAGCACTTTCGGCAACCGGTAATCGTCCTCCGCGAGCCGCGCCAGCACGTCTTCGGCGGTGGAGGGCTGGCCGGTGGCGGTTTTCTTCAGCACCGGCAGGCCGAGCTTCTCGTAGAGGATCACGCCCAACTGTTTCGGCGAGCCCAGGTTGAACTCTTCACCGGCGATCTCGAACGCTTCGCGCTCCAGCGCGACCATCTTGTCGCCGAGCTCGATGCTCTGCACGCCGAGCAGCGCGGCGTCGACGAACGCGCCCTGACGCTCGATGCGCGCCAGCACCGGCACCAGCGGGATCTCGATGTCGGTCAGCACGCCGGCCAGGCTCGGGATGGCGTTGAGTTTTTCGATCAGGGCCTGGTGCAGGCGCAGGGTCACGTCAGCGTCTTCGGCGGCGTACGGGCCGGCCTGCTCCAGGGCGATCTGGTCGAAGGTCAGTTGCTTGGCGCCTTTGCCGGCGATGTCCTGGAAGCTCACGGTGGTGTGGTCCAGGTACTTCTGCGCCAGGCTGTCCATGTCGTGGCGGGTGGCGGTGGAGTTCAGCACGTAGGACTCCAGCATCGTGTCGAAGGCGATCCCGCGCACGGTGATGCCGTTGGCCGGATCGCCGCCGATGGCACAGTTGGCCAGGATGTTCATGTCGAACTTGGCGTGCTGGCCGACCTTGAGCCTTTTCGGGTCTTCGAGGATCGGCTTGAGCGCGCGCAGCACGGTGTCGCGGTCCAGTTGCTCGGGCACGCCGATGTAGGAGTGGGTCAGCGGAATGTAGGCCGCTTCATTGGCCTGCACGGCGAACGACAGGCCGACCAGTTGCGCCTGTTGCGCGTCGATGCCGGTGGTTTCGGTGTCGAAGGCGAACAGATCGGCGCTTTTGAGCTTTTCCAGCCAGACGTCGAACCGGGCCTGGTCGAGGACAGTCTCGTAGCGGGTTCCGGAGGTCGCTTGCGGCGCTTCGGCCTCGGCGGCGCTGAACAGGTCGGCGGCCGGCTCGGGCTCGGCTGCGGCCTTGAGCTCGGCGCGCTTGGCATCGCGCTCCAGGTCGTTGAGCCAGCTCTTGAACTCCAGCAGGGCATAGAGCTCGGCCAGTTTCGCGTGGTCTTCCGGGCCCATCTGCAGGTCGTCGAGGCCGACATCCAGCGGCACGTCGACCTTGATGGTCGCCAGCTGATAGGAGAGGAACGCCATCTCCTTGTGCTCCTCGAGCTTGGCCGGCAGGGTCTTGGCGCCGCGGATCGGCAGGGTCGGCACGATGTCGAGCTGCGCGTAGAGTTCGGTCAGGCCGCCGTTGACGCCCACCAGCAGGCCGGACGCGGTTTTCGGGCCGATGCCGGGAACGCCGGGAATGTTGTCGGAAGAATCGCCCATCAGGGCCAGATAATCGATGATCTGCTCAGGTGCGACGCCGAACTTCTCCTTTACGCCCTCCACGTCCATCGAACTGCCGGACATAGTGTTGACCAAGGTAATGTGCCCGTCGACCAGCTGCGCCATGTCCTTGTCGCCGGTGGAGATGATCACCGGCCGGTCGGCGGCGGCGCTGCTGCGGGCCAGGGTGCCGATCACGTCGTCGGCCTCGACGCCTTCGACGCACAGCAGCGGGAAGCCGAGGGCGATCACGCTCTGGTGCAGCGGTTCGATCTGCACCCGCATGTCGTCGGGCATGCTCGGACGGTTGGCCTTGTACTCGGCGTACATCTCGTCGCGGAACGTACCGCCCTTGGCGTCGAACACGACGGCGAAGGGGCTGTCCGGATATTGCTTGCGCAGGCTCTTGAGCATGTTGAGCACGCCCTTGACCGCACCGGTCGGCATGCCTTTGGAGGTGGTCAGCGGTGGCAGCGCATGAAAGGCGCGGTACAGGTAGGACGAACCGTCCACCAGGACGAGAGGGGCTTGGCTCATGTGCAGGATCAACCTTTTCGGCGGGTCCGGCGCTAGAATAGCGGGACCGTTGACGACAAAGGGACAAGGTTATCATGCGTATGTTAAATCGCTTGCTGCTGGTCAGTTTGATCGCTGTCTCACCGCTGGCCGCGATCGCGGCGGATGATGCGCCGTCGGCGGAACCGGAGGTAACCATTCGCACGGAAGGCGACAGGACGATCCAGGAATACCGCCAGAATGGCTTCCTGTATGCGATCAAGGTCACCGTGAAGGGCGCGCCGCCGTACTTTCTGGTGCGTGCCGACGGTTCCGACGCGAACTTCATCCGTTCGGACCAGCCGGATATGCTGATTCCGTCATGGAAGATCTTCGAATGGAAGTAGTTCCTTAATTTCACCCGGCGCCGGCCCGACCCGGCGCCAGAACTGAGCAGTTTTTGACCATGTCTGTGTTCACCCCCCTGGCTCGGCCCGAGCTGGAAACCTTTCTCGCCCCTTACGGGCTCGGCCGTCTGCTCGATTTCCAGGGGATCGCCGCCGGCAGCGAAAACACCAATTTCTTCATCAGCCTGGAGCAGGGCGAGTTCGTCCTGACCCTGGTCGAGCGCGGCCCGGTGCAGGAGATGCCGTTTTTCATCGACCTGCTCGACGTGCTGCACCAGGCCGATCTGCCGGTGCCCTACGCCTTGCGCACCACCGACGGCGTGGCCCTGCGCGAGCTCAAGGGCAAGCCGGCGCTGCTGCAGCCGCGCCTGGCCGGCAAGCACATCAAGCAGGCCAACGCCCAGCATTGCGCACAGGTCGGCGAGCTGCAGGCCCATCTGCACCTGGCGACCCAGGGCGCCAACATGATCAAGCGCAAGACCGACCGCGGCCTGGACTGGATGCTGGAGGAGGGGACGCAGTTGCTGTCGCACCTGAGCGACGAACCGCGGGCGCTGCTGCACAAGGCGCTGGACGAGATCTCCCTGCAGAAAGAGAAGATCCTCGCGCTGCCGCGGGCGAACATCCACGCCGACCTGTTCCGCGACAACGCGATGTTCGAAGGCACGCACCTGACCGGGCTGATCGACTTCTACAACGCCTGCTCGGGGCCGATGCTCTACGACGTGGCCATCGCCTTGAACGACTGGTGCTCCGATGACGCCGGCCTGATCGACGGCCAGCGTGCACGGGCGTTTCTGGGGGCGTACGCGGCGCTCCGTCCGTTCACGGCGGCGGAGGCCGAACTGTGGCCGACGATGCTGCGGGTGGCGTGCGTGCGGTTCTGGCTGTCACGCCTGATCGCGGCGGAATCGTTCGCCGGGCAGGACGTGCTGATCCACGATCCGAAGGAGTTCGAGCAGCGCCTGGCGCAGCGTCAGGCCGTCAGCGTGCAACTGCCGTTCGCCCTGTGAACTGATTCGCGGCGCAGCCAAGCCCGGGGCGCTCCAGACGTCCCCGGATCCTGCGAATGCCCCGGCCTCAGGCCGGGCGCACCACATTGCCGGTCGCCAGGTCACGGATCAGGCTCGGGTTCTTGCGCCCGCCGAGCATGCCGCCCAGCACCAGGTCGACCTGGCCGCGGAAGTACTGCTCGACCCGCAGCCGGGTACGCGCCGCCGGGCGCCCCTGAGGATTGGCCGACGTCGACACCAGCGGCCCCACCAACGCGCACAGGTCGCGCACCTGCGGGTGATCGCTGACCCGCAGAGCCACGGTGTCATGCACGCCGGTGATCCACTCGGGCAGCAGGTTCTGGTGCGGCACCAGCCAGGTGTTGGGCCCGGGCCAGGTGGCGGCCATGCGGTCGATCCACTCCTGCGGGAAGTCTTCGAACAGGAAATCGAACTGACGGATGTTGTCGGCGACCAGGATCAGCCCCTTGTCCGCCGAACGGTTCTTGATCGCCAGCAGCCGGTCCACCGCTTCCTCGTTCCACGGATCGCACCCCAGCCCCCAGACGGCTTCGGTTGGGTAGGCAATCACCGCTCCGGCGCGAATCTCTCGTGCGGCTTGTTGCACACGCCAACTGTTGACCATGAAAAACTCTCCGCAAACAGGTTTCGCGCAGTTTACCGATCTTCCCTGTAAAACCCAGCCTTCAAAACGTTAGCTCACCCTTGCCGCCCAGCGGCCGCCTTCGCACACGGCGCGGCCGTCCATTTCCAGCTCGGTCAGCGCCGCCAGCACCTTGGGCAGGGCCCAGCCGCTGCTTGCGGCCAGGGCTTCGCTGGTGTGGGGGGCCGCATGCAGCAGCCGCAGCAGCGGGTGAGCGACCGGCGGCGGGTCTGTGGATAACGGCACGTGCTGCCAGCCGCGCAGGGCTTCGAGGATGTGCTCGATGGTTTCCACCAGCACCGCGCCGTCGCGGATCAGCTGGTGGCAGCCCCGGGCGCCGGGGTGATGGATCGAACCGGGTATCGCATAGACCTCGCGCCCCTGTTCCGTCGCCAGCCGGGCGGTGATCAGCGAACCGCTGGCGACGCTGGCCTCGACCACCAGCACGCCGAGCGACAGGCCGCTGATGATCCGGTTGCGCCGGGGGAAGTTGCCGGCGACCGGGCCGGTGTCCAGCGGGAACTCCGACAGCACGGCGCTGCCGGAGGCGATCATCGCGTCGGCCAGCCGCCGGTTGCGCTGTGGATAAAAATTTTCCAGCCCGGTGCCCAATACGCCGACGGTGCGCCCGCCGACGTCCACGGCGGCCTGGTGCGCGGCCGCATCGATGCCCAACGCCAACCCGCTGGTGATGACGAATCCGGCCCCGGCCAGGCTGCGGGAGAACGCGGCGGCGGTGTCCGCTCCCGGACGGGACGCCCGGCGGCTGCCGACCATCGCCAACTGCGGCCTTTCCAGGATCTGCGGATCACCGGCCACGAACAGCAGCGGCGGAGGATCGGCAATCTGCGCCAGCAGCGCCGGGTAATCGGGCTGCCCCCACATCAGCACATGACGGTCCGGCCGCTCTAGCCAGCGCAATGCGTGGCTGGCGCCGTCGCGCACCCGCGGACAGCGCCGGGCCTCGGCGCAGGTCGCCGGCAAGCCCAGCGCCCGCCAGGCGCTGGCCGGTGCGCTGATGGCCTTGGACGCCGAACCGAAGGCTTCGAGCAGTTTGGCAAAACGTCGGGGGCCGACGTCAGGCAAAAGGTGGAGGCGCAAACGCGCCTCCAGTTCCGCCGGGGAAACCGGCGTACAGGCAGACAGCTGCATGGATCATCCTTGACCGTTGTGCGTCCCGAACCGTTCGGGACAAGCTGTGGATAACTCTGTTGGTAACTTGTGAAGCCAACTAAGGGTTGCGCACCTTGTCCAGCACCGCCAGCGAGCGCGTGGCGTTCAGCACCAGACCGTAACTGAGTTTGTCGTAGGTGCGGAACACCATCAGCAGGCCGGCGCGCTCGTCCGGGATTTTCAACGGCTGGCCGGTGATCCGGTCACGCACGGTTTCCCCGGTCTTCATCACCGCCAGCACGTTGCCTTCGGCCAGGCCGTCGCGCTTGCCCTTGTTCAGCGTCACCACGTCCATGGCGCCGATCTGGGTGACGCCCCGCGGCACGTCGATGATCAGGCCGTTGATGTCGGCCTGCGGGGCGCTGGGCATGAAGGTCGAGTTGACCGAACGTTCCTCGCCGCTGAACAGACGGTCGCCCAGGCGCACTTCCTGGGTGGTGCGCTGCAGGGCGAGGGTGGCGACGTCGCCTTCGGTGGCGATGATCTCGCCGCCGCCGACGTCATCGGCGTTGATCCCCAGGAACTCCTTGCTCTGCGGGTCGGTGTAGACCTTGCCCTGGCGGAAGATCCCGTACACCGGCCGGCTCAGGTCGAAACGGCCGCGGGCGAAGATCCGGTCGCCGGTGCCGCTGAGCACCCGTTCGGCGTCGCCGGCGACGATGTACGGCGCCTTGTCGAAGTCCTCGACCTTGTCGACGATCCGGTTGCTGAGCAGGAAGCTGTTGATGGACTTGAGCGGAATGCTCGGGATGGCCTCGGCCACCGGGCTGCTGCGCACCCGCGGCGACAGCTTGATGGTGCCGCGCGAGGCGCCGCGGTTGAGGGTCAGGCGCGGCTGGCCGTTGACGTAGTCGAGCGTCAGCGTGTCGCCCGGGTAGATCAGGTTGGGGTTTTCGATCTGCGGGTTGGCGTGCCACAGCTGCGGCCATTGCCAGGGCTCGCGCAGGTATTTGCCGGAGATGTCCCAGAGGGTGTCCCCCGAAACCACCGTGTATTGCCGTGGAAAACCTTCCTTGAGCTGCACTTGCCCGTGCGCGGCGCCGGCCGAGGCCAGAAGCAGCAGGGCGAACAGTGTTTTCCTCATGCGGTGAATCCCTTTATCATGTGCATTCGCGTGAATCGTCAGAGCCCCCGTGGCTCGCCCCGGCCTGCACTGCAAAAGCCAGGGGCTACGCTTCACAACGGTAGCCTGCATCCTCGGACCCGCCAGGCCATCGACCCGACTTTACCTCACACGTGCAGCAATCAAGCCTATGGCCATTTTGAACATCCTCGAATTTCCGGACCCGCGCCTTCGCACTATCGCCAAACCCGTGGCCGTAGTGGACGACGAAGTGCGTCAACTGGTCGATGACATGTTTGAAACAATGTATGAAGCGCCGGGCATCGGCCTCGCCGCGACCCAGGTCAACGTGCACAAGCGTATCGTCGTGATGGACCTTTCCGAAGACCGCACCGAGCCCCGGGTGTTCATCAACCCCGAGTTCGAACCGCTGACCGACGAAATGGAGCAGTACCAGGAAGGCTGCCTGTCGGTGCCGGGCTTCTACGAGAACGTCGATCGCCCGCAGAAGGTCAGGATCAAGGCCCTGGACCGCGACGGCCAGCCCTACGAACTGATCGCCGAAGGCCTGCTCGCGGTGTGCATCCAGCACGAATGCGACCACCTCAACGGCAAGCTGTTCGTCGATTACCTGTCCACGCTCAAACGCGACCGCATCAAGAAGAAACTGGAAAAGCTCCACCGCCAGAACGCTTGATGCCCTCCTTCAAAGGCTTGCTGCGGCAAGCCTTTTTCTTTTTCAAGACGCTTTGCACTTAGAGACCCCTGAATGACTGAGCCACTGCGCATCGTTTTTGCCGGCACCCCGGAATTCGCCGCCGAACACCTCAAGGCCCTGCTGGCCAGCCCTTATGAGATCGTGGCGGTCTACACCCAACCGGACCGTCCGGCCGGCCGCGGGCAAAAACTGATGCCGAGCCCGGTCAAGCAGCTGGCTGTGGATAACCATATCCCGGTGCTGCAGCCGCCGACCCTGCGCAACGCCGACGCCCAGGCCGAGCTGGCCGCGCTCAAGCCTGACCTGATGGTGGTGGTGGCCTACGGCCTGATCCTGCCGCAGGCGGTGCTGGACATCCCGCGCCTGGGCTGCATCAACAGCCATGCGTCCCTGCTGCCGCGCTGGCGCGGTGCGGCGCCGATCCAGCGCGCCGTCGAAGCGGGCGACGCCGAAAGCGGCGTGACCGTGATGCGCATGGAGGCGGGCCTGGACACCGGGCCGATGCTGCTGAAGGTCACCACCACGATCAGCGCCGACGACACCGGCGGCAGCCTGCACGACCGCCTTGCCGAGATGGGCCCGCCGGCCGTGGTGCAGGCGATCGCCGGCCTCGCCGCCGGAACGCTGGAAGGCGAGGTGCAGGACGACGGCCTCGCCACCTACGCGCACAAGCTGAACAAGGACGAGGCCCGCATCGACTGGCGCCGTCCGGCCATCGAACTGGAACGCCTGGTGCGCGCCTTCAATCCGTGGCCGATCACCCACAGCACCCTCAACGGCGAAGCGCTGAAAGTGCTGGCGGCCACCCTGGCCGACGGCAAGGGCGCCCCCGGCACCATCCTCGGCGCCAGCAAGGACGGTCTGGTCGTCGCCTGCGGCGAGCAGGCGCTGTGCCTGACCCGCCTGCAACTGCCCGGCGGCAAGGCGCTGAACTTCAGCGACCTGTTCAACAGCCGCCGCGAGAAATTCGCCGTCGGCACCGTCCTCGGCGAAACGGCGGACACCCCATGAATCCACGTCTGGCCGCCGCCAAGGCCTTGGCCGCCGTCCTCAGCGGTAAAGCCTCGCTCAACAGCTCCCTGCCCACGCAACTGGACAAGGTCGAGGACCGCGACCGCGGCTTCACCCAGGATCTGGCGTTCGGCACCGCCCGTTGGCAGCCGCGGCTGTCGGCCCTGGCGGAAAAACTGCTGCAGAAGCCGTTCAAGGCCGCCGACGCCGACGTCGAAGCCTTGATGCTGGTCGGTCTCTACCAACTGCTCTACACCCGGGTGCCGGCCCACGCGGCCATCGGCGAAACCGTCGGCTGCGCCGACAAGCTGAAGAAGCCCTGGGCCAAAGGCTTGCTCAACGCCGTGCTGCGCCGGGCGCAACGGGAAAGCGAAGCGCTGTTCGCCGAACTGGCCCGGGATCCGGTGGTGCGCACCGCCCACCCGCGCTGGCTGCAGAAATCCCTGAAGGCCTTCTGGCCCGAGCAGTGGGAAGCGATCTGCGAGGCCAACAACGCGCACCCGCCGATGATCCTGCGGGTCAACCGCCGCCATCACAGCCGCGACGCCTACCTCGCGCTGCTGGCCGGCGCCGGGATCGCCGCGCAGCCGTGCGCCTTCAGCCGCGACGGCATCGTGCTCGAAGCCGCCGCCGATGTGCGCAGCCTGCCGGGCTTCGCCGAGGGCTGGATCAGCGTGCAGGACGAAGCCGCGCAACTGGCCGCCGACCTGCTGGACCTGGCGCCGGGCCAACGGGTGCTGGACGCCTGCTGCGCCCCCGGCGGCAAGACCTGCCATATTCTCGAAGCCGAACCGGCGCTGGCCGGCGTGGTGGCGGTGGACCTGGAAGCCAAGCGGCTGGTGCGGGTGAAGGAAAACCTCGAACGCCTCGGCCTGAGCGCCGAGCTGATCGCCGCCGACGGCCGCGACACCGCCGCCTGGTGGGACGGCAAGCCGTTCCAGCGGATCCTGCTCGACGCGCCGTGCTCGGCCACCGGCGTGATCCGCCGCCATCCGGACATCAAGCTCACCCGCCAGGCCGACGACATCGCCGCCCTCGCGCAACTGCAGGGCGAGCTGCTCGACACCCTGTGGAAAACCCTCGAGGTGGGCGGCATCCTGCTCTACGCCACCTGCTCGACCTTGCCCACCGAGAACACCGAGGTCATCGCCGCGTTCCTTGAGCGCACGCCCGGCGCCCGGGAGCTGGACCTGGCCACGGCGGCCGGCATCAGGCAGCCCCACGGCCGCCAACTGCTGGCCCAACAGGGCGGACACGACGGGTTCTACTACGCCAAGCTGATCAAGATCGCTGCCGCGCGCGGCTAAACGGATTCAACGGAGTGACTGGATGAAGATCATCATCCTCGGCGCGGGGCAGGTCGGCGGCACGCTGGCCGAACACCTGGCCAGCGAAGCCAACGACATCACCGTGGTCGACACCGACGGCGAACGCCTGCGCGACCTCGGCGACCGCCTCGACATCCGCACCGTGCAGGGCCGCGGCTCGCTGCCCACCGTGCTGCGCCAGGCCGGCGCGGACGACGCCGACATGCTGGTGGCGGTGACCAACAGCGACGAAACCAACATGGTCGCCTGCCAGGTCGCCCACACCCTGTTCCACACCCCGACCAAGATCGCCCGGGTGCGCGAGGCCGCCTACCTGACCCGCGAGGAGCAACTGTTCCAGAACGAAGCGATTCCGGTGGACGTGCTGATCAGCCCCGAGCAGGTGGTCACCAACTACATCAAGCGCCTGATCCAGCACCCGGGCGCGCTGCAAGTGATCGACTTCGCCGAAGGCCAGGCCCAACTGGTGGCCGTGCGCGCCTACTACGGCGGGCCGCTGGTGGGCCAGCAGCTGCGCCAGCTGCGCGAGCACATGCCGAACGTCGAGACCCGGGTCGCCGCGATCTTCCGCCGCGACCGGCCGATCCTGCCCCAGGGCGATACGGTGATCGAGGCCGACGACGAAGTCTTCTTCATCGCCGCCCGGGAGAACATCCGCGCGGTGATGAGCGAAATGCGCCGCCTCGACGAAACCTACAAACGCATCGTCATCGCCGGCGGCGGGCAGATCGGCGAACGGCTGGCCGAGGCCATCGAAAGCCGCTATCAGGTGAAGATCATCGAAATGAACCCGGCGCGCTGCCGCTACCTCTCCGACACCCTCGACAGCACCGTGGTGCTGCAGGGCAGCGCCTCGGACCGCGACCTGCTGCTGGAAGAGAACATCGCCGACGCCGACATCTTCCTGGCCCTGACCAACGACGACGAGGCCAACATCATGTCGTCGCTGCTGGCCAAGCGCCTCGGGGCGAAGAAGGTGATGACGATCATCAACAACCCGGCCTATGTCGACCTGATCCAGGGCGGCGACATCGACATCGCCATCAGCCCGCAGCTGGCGACCATCGGCACCCTGCTGGCCCACGTGCGGCGCGGCGACATCGTCAGCGTGCACTCGCTGCGCCGGGGCGCGGCGGAGGCCATCGAGGCGGTGGCCCACGGCGACGCGAAGTCGAGCAAGGTCATCGGCAAGGCCATCGAACACATCGCCCTGCCGCCGGGCACCACCATCGGCGCGATCATCCGCGACGAAGAAGTGATCATCGCCCACGACGACACGGTGATTCAGGCCGGCGACCATGTGATCCTGTTCCTTGTGGACAAAAAGCACATCCGAGATGTGGAGAAGCTGTTCCATGTGGGGTTGAGCTTCTTCTGAGGCTTGCGGCGCGTGTTCCGGCCCCTGTGGGAGCGCGCCTGCTCGCGAAAGCGGTCTGTCTGAGCCCGACCGACAACTGACACAACCGGAAAAGGAGTCCCGCCGATGATCGAATCCCTGGAAAAAATGCTCGCCAAGGGTGTGGATAACGCACTGCTGCGCTTCGGCCTGGGCAAGGGTTACCTGGATCTGGGGGAGAACGCCAAGGCGGCCGGGCATCTGCGGCGCTGCGTGGCGTTCGATCCGAAGTATTCGGCGGCGTGGAAGCTGCTGGGCAAGGCGCAGCTCGCGTCGGGCGATCCCGCCGCCGCACGCCAGGCGTGGGAGCAGGGCCTGGAGGCCGCCCGCGCCCACGGCGACAAGCAGGCGGAAAAGGAAATGACGGTGTTCCTGAAGAAGCTCGACCGTCAGCCCCGCTGATCCCGCGACGCTACAGGTAACGCAGGCCGATGCCTTCGGCGTCGACCGTCACCACTTCCATCCGCACCTGCGGCGCGCCGGTGGGCAAGTCCTGGACCTGGCCGTACACCACGGCGCCCTTGGGCAGCGAAGCCAGGCGCGGATGCTCGACGTACACCCCGGTCGTGGACAGGTTGCGGGTCTGGCCCAGGCATTCGCCGAAGCTTTCGTGGGTGATCTTGATGCGAAACGATTTGCGGTGTTCGGACATCTGCTGCGCCCTTGAATGAACGGTTGTGGATAACCTTCCCCGGGAAGGTTATCCACAGATCATGCCAATCGACTCAATACCAGCGGGCCTCGCCCGGCGGACGTTTCTTGAAGCGCTTCATGCTCCACATGTACTGGCTCGGATAGGCCGCGACGTAACGCTCGACCACCTGGCTCATGGCCGCGCAGGACACCTCGGTGTCGGTGCTGTACATGGCTTCGGGCGCGGCTTCGAGGATCACCTTGTAGCCGGAGCCGTCGGGCAGCCGCAGGGCGTGCAGGAACACGCCGACCGCCTTGCCGCCGGCCAGCATGTTCGGCACGAACTTGCTGGTCAGGGCCTGGGTGGCGAAGAACGGCACGAAGATCCCGGCGGATTCGGCCGGTTCCGGGTCGGCGGGGATGCCCACTGCACCGCCTTTGCGCACTTCCTTGATGACGCTGAGGATGCCTTCCTTGGTGGAGGCGGCGACGCGGTTGCCCAGTTGCACCCGCTGCTTGCGCAGCAGTTCGTCCACCGCCTTCAGCTTCGGCGGGCGGTAGAAGATGATCGGTTTGCACTGGCTGCAATAGAAGTGGTTGAGCACTTCCCAGTTGCCCAGGTGGCTGGTGATGCCGACCACGCCCTTGCCGGACGCCAAGGCGTCCTTGAGGATGTCCAGGCCTTCGACTTCGCGCACCAGCTCGATGGAGCGCTGCGCCGGCCAGATCCAGGCGCAGGCGCTTTCGGTCAGGGACTTGCCGATGTCCTTCAGGCTCTGGCCGACCAGGCGCTCGCGCTCGGCCGGATCCATTTCGGGAAAACACTTGGCCAGGTTGATCCGCACCACGTCGCGGGAACGGTTTGGGGTTTTCCACATGATCCAGCCGATCGCCGAGCCCACGGCCTGCACGGCCCGCCACGGAAGCAGGGCAAACAGCCGCAGAGCGCCTACCAGCAAGGCGCCTTTAAACTTATCCACAGGTCACTCCTGATCTTGTGCTGTGCGCGAGGCGGCCATTCTAACCGGCGTTGGCGAGCTGCGCGTAGCGGTCGCAGTCCCGGGTGTGATCCATGACCATGCCCGAGGCCTGCATCAGCGCGTAGCAGATGGTCGGGCCGACGAAGGTGAAGCCGGCCTTCCTCAGGCCTTTGCTCATGGCCTCGGCCTGCGGGGTGATGGCCGGGACCTCGCTGCGGTCCTTGAAATGGTTGACCACCGGCTTGCCGTCGACGAACGACCAGAGGAACCCCGCCGGATCCTCCAGCGCCAGCCAGGCCCGGGCGTTGCGCCGGGCGGCCTCGAGCTTGAGGCGGTTGCGGATGATGCCCGGATCGAGCATCAGTTCGGCGATGTACGCGTCGCTCATCTGCGCCACCCACTGCGCGTCGAAGCCGAACAGCACCTGGCGGTAGCGCTCGCGCTTGCGCAGCACGGTGATCCACGACAGCCCGGCCTGGAACCCTTCGAGCAAAAGCAACTCGAACAATCCCTGCGCCTCGCGCAGCGGCGTTCCCCACTCCTGATCGTGATAAGCCATGTACAGCGGATCTTCGGTGCACCAAAAGCAGCGTGGCATAAGGCTCCAGGGGGTGGTGGCGCGACTGAATCGGGTATACTCCCGCTCTTTAAATCGCA
>NZ_JBIVHR010000110.1:0-17177 GCF_044749305.1 Pseudomonas sp. NPDC089534
GGCCCGTCCGGCTGCGGCAAGTCCACGCTGCTGCGCACCTTCAACCGCATGAACGACCTGGTGGACGGCTGCCGCGTCGAAGGCGCGATCAACCTCTACGGCAACAACATCTACCGCAAGGGCGAGGACGTGGCCGAGCTGCGCCGCCGGGTCGGCATGGTGTTCCAGAAGCCCAACCCGTTCCCCAAGACCATCTACGAGAACGTGGTCTACGGCCTGCGCATCCAGGGCATCAACAAGAAGCGCGTGCTCGACGAAGCGGTCGAGTGGGCGTTGAAGGGCGCGGCCCTGTGGGACGAAGTGAAGGACCGTCTGCATGACTCGGCGCTCGGCCTGTCCGGCGGCCAGCAGCAGCGTCTGGTGATCGCCCGCACCATCGCCGTGGAGCCCGAAGTGCTGCTGCTCGACGAACCGTGCTCGGCCCTCGACCCGATCTCGACCCTGAAGGTCGAAGAGCTGATCTACGAACTGAAATCCAAGTTCACCATCGTCATCGTGACCCACAACATGCAGCAGGCTGCGCGGGTCTCCGACTACACGGCGTTCATGTACATGGGCAAACTGGTGGAGTTCGGCGACACCGACACCCTGTTCACCAATCCGGCGAAGAAGCAGACCGAAGACTACATCACCGGTCGGTACGGCTAGTCGCAGCTGCGAGCCGCACGCTTCAAGCGGCAAGTAAGGGCGGACCGAGTAAAAAACGAAACAGCTTGCAGCTTGTAGCTTGCGGCTCACAGCTTTTGCGGAGCAAAACCATGATTTCGAAGGAAGGTTTAACCCATCACATTTCCGCGCAGTTCAACGCCGAACTGGAAGAAGTGCGCAGCCACCTGCTGGCCATGGGCGGGCTGGTCGAGAAGCAGGTCAACGACGCGGTCACGGCGCTGATCGAGGCCGACTCGGGCCTGGCCCAGCAGGTGCGCGAGATCGACGACCAGATCAACCAGATGGAACGCAACATCGACGAGGAATGCCTGCGCATCCTGGCCCGCCGCCAGCCGGCGGCGTCCGACCTGCGGCTGATCATCAGCATCTCCAAGTCGGTGATCGACCTTGAGCGCATCGGCGACGAAGCGACCAAGATCGCCCGCCGCGCCATCCAGCTGTGCGAAGAGGGCGAGGCGCCGCGCGGCTACGTCGAAGTGCGCCACATCGGCGATCAGGTGCGCAACATGGTGCGCGACGCGCTGGACGCGTTCGCCCGGTTCGACGCCGACCTGGCGCTGTCCGTGGCGCAGTACGACAAGATCATCGACCGCGAGTACAAGACCGCCCTGCGCGAGCTGGCGACCTACATGATGGAAGACCCGCGCTCTATCTCGCGGGTTCTGAGCATCATCTGGGTGCTGCGTTCGCTGGAGCGGATCGGCGACCACGCGCGCAACATCTCGGAGCTGGTGATCTACCTGGTGCGCGGCACCGATGTGCGCCACATGGGCCTCAAGCGCATGAAGGAAGAAGTTGAGGGCACAAGCGGCGAAACCGCTAATGTTCCGGACGAAGCTGACGATAAGTAAGATTGCCCAAGAAGCACGCCCGGTCCTTTGGCCGGGCGTTTTCGTTTGGGGCGCGAATCGAAAAAGCAGCACCCGCGAACGAAAAGTCCCGGCGTGACTGAAAAGTTTTGGCAAAGTGCCATCATTCAAGCGTTATGCTTGCCGGGATTTTTTTTAGGGGTGTTGGATGAGCAAGATCAGTGTGTTGGTCGTGGACGATGCATCGTTCATTCGTGACCTGGTGAAAAAGTGCCTGCGCAATTACTTCCCGGGGATTCGCACCGAGGACGCCATCAACGGGCGCAAGGCCCAGGCCATGCTGGCCAAGGAAGCCTTCGACCTGGTGCTGTGCGACTGGGAAATGCCGGAGATGTCCGGCCTCGAGCTGCTGACCTGGTGCCGTGAGCAGGACAACCTCAAGACCATGCCGTTCATCATGGTCACCAGCCGCGGCGACAAAGAGAACGTGGTGCAGGCGATCCAGGCCGGCGTCACCGGCTACGTCAGCAAGCCGTTCACCAACGAGCAGCTGCTGACCAAGGTCAAGCAGGCGCTGAACAAGGTCGGCAAGCTCGACACCCTGATGAACAGCGCGCCGACCAAGATGAACTCGGCGTTCGGCAACGACTCCCTGAGCGCACTGACCGGCGGCAAGCCGGCCGTGGTCGGCGGCGCCCCGGCCGCCGCGCCTGCGGTCAATCCGTTCGCCAAGCCTGCCGCAGCGCCGGCGCCGGCGGCCGCCGCGCCGTCCCGTGGCCTGCTCAACAGCGCCCCGGCGCCCAAGCCCGCTGCTGCGGCCGCACCGGCCAGCGGCCGTGGCCAAGGCCAACTGCGCCTGCCGAGCGGCACCCAGCAGTGCGTGATCAAGGCCCTGAGCATCAAGGAAGCGCTGTTGGTGGTCAAACGCACCGACAACCTGCCGCAGATCCTCGACAGCGCCGTGCTCGACCTGGAGCAGGGCGAGAACGCCGAAACCGCGCGCCTCAACGGCTACCTGCACGCCGTCGTCGCCCACGAGCCGAAGCCCGACAGCGACTGGCTGCAGCTGACCTTCCGTTTCGTCGACCAGGACGCGCAGAAGCTCGACTACCTCTCCCGCCTGATCGCCCGCGGCACGGCGCAGAAGCACTTCGTTCCGGGCGCCTGACCGTCCGTCTGCGCGGGCAAGTCGAAGCGTCGTCCTGTCGCTCCCACCGTTTCTTGCGGGAGCCACTGCCTTGCTGTGCGTGGGCTGACGCCATCGCCAGCAGGCTGGCTCCCACAGGGGCGCTGCACCAAAGCCCCTGTGGGAGCGAGCCTGCTCGCGATGGCGTCATTGAATGCGCCGCCCATCTCCCCCCTGTGCCACATTTGAAACATCTGTCGGCTAGCCTGGTCTGTCTCAGCTGCTAGGCTCACTTCCAGGCCTTCCTCGACAGAACGTTCGCCCATGCCCCTGCGCCTGCTGTTTTTCTGTGGTCTGTTCATGGCCTCCACCTCGACCGTGGCCATGACGATCTACAAATCCACCGATGCCAACGGAGTGGTCTCGTACAGCGACCGCCCGAGCAAAGGCTCACAGGTGTTCGTCTTTCAGGACCGGATGGTCGAGCACCTGGAGCGCCAGGTGTACTTGGACATCAAGAAGCAGAAGGGCGTGGACGTGGTGTTCGTGCGCAACGACCTGTACGCGCCGGTGGAGGTGGCCCTGGCGTTTACCGGCATGAGCAACGTGCGTGGCGCCCCGGCGCAAACGATCCGCCGGGTGCTGCCGGCGCGCAGCAATACCCGGTTGGCGTTGCTGACGGCGGTGTCCGGCGGCAAGCCGCTGGTGTACACGCCGATGTTCCATTATTCCCTGGGCGACCCTGCCGGCGCAGCGCAGAGCTATCGCTATCCGTTTCCCTGGCGCGGCGGGCCGTTCCGCCTAAGCCAAGGTGCCAATGGCGACTACAGCCACTTCGGGCCGAAGAACAGATACGCCATGGACATCGCCATGCCGGTGGGGACGCCGATCATCGCGGCGCGGGCGGGTGTGGTGGTGAAGACCGAGAATTCCCAGAACGGGCGCGGCACCGATCCATCCGGTAATTTTGTGCGGATCCTGCACGATGACGGCACCATGGGCGTGTACCTGCACCTCAAGCAAGGTTCGGTGAACGTGCGGGAAGGGCAGCGGGTGACCGTGGGCAGCCCGCTGGGGCTCTCGGGCAATACCGGCAACAGCAGTGGCCCGCATTTGCACTTCGTGGTGCAGCGCAATACGGGGGAGGGGCTGGTGTCGATTCCCTATCAGTTCAAGCAACCGCTGGGCGCGCTGCCCAACTTTGCGTTGGGCAAACAGTGAAGCGCTGAGGATTCAGCTTGAAAGGCCCTGTGGCGAGGGAGCTTGCTCCCGCTGGACTGCGCAGCAGTCCCGCTTCAGGGAAGCAAGCGCCTTCGCCACAATAAAACCCGCATCAGTCCAGCATCAGCACCTTGGCCAGAATGATCTTCGGCCCTTTCATCTTCTTGATGATGATCCGCAGGCCTTCCACCTCCAGCACCTCTTCCTCTTCCGGCACCCGTTTGAGGGTTTCGTAGACCAGGCCGGCCAGGGTTTCCGCCTCGATGTGGTCAAGGTCGATGCCCAGCAGGCGCTCGACCTTGAACAGCGGCGTGTCGCCGCGCACCAGCAGCTTGCCCGGCTGGTAGGCGAGGATGCCGCGCTCGGCCTTGCGGTGTTCGTCCTGGATGTCGCCCACCAGCACTTCCAGCACGTCTTCCATGGTCAGGTAGCCGATGATGTTGCCGTCGGCCTCCTCGACCACGGCGAAGTGCGAGCCGCCCTTGCGGAACTGCTCCAGCAGCTGCGACAGCGGCATGTGCCGCGACACGCGCTCCAGCGGGCGGGTCAGTTCGGCAAGGTTGAACGACTCCGGAATGTGATCCAGCGCCGCCAGCTCCAGCAGCAGGTCCTTGATGTGCAGCAGGCCGACGAACTCCTGGCGCTCGCTGTCGTACACCGGGTAGCGGCTGAACTTGTGGCGGCGGAACAGCGCGAGGATTTCCTTGAGCGGAGCGTTGAACTCCAGGGTGATCAGGTCTTCCCGGGAGTTGGCCCAGTCCACCACCTCCAGCTCGCCCAGTTCGACCGCCGACGCCAGCACGCGCATGCCCTGGTCGCTCGGGTCCTGGCCGCGGCTGGAGTGCAGGATCAGCTTCAGTTCTTCGCGGCTGTAGTGATGCTCATGGTGCGGGCCGGGCTCGCCTTGGCCGGCGATGCGCAGGATGGCGTTGGCGCTGGCGTTGAGCAGGTAGATCGCCGGGTACATGGCCCAGTAGAACAGGTACAGCGGCACCGCCGTCCACAGCGACAGCAGCTCGGGCTTGCGGATCGCCCAGGACTTGGGCGCGAGTTCGCCGACCACGATGTGCAGGTAGGAAATGATGAAGAACGCGGTGAAGAACGAGATCGCCTTGACGACCTCGGCCGACTGCACGCCGACGGCGCTGAGCACCGGCTCCAGCAGGTGCGCGAACGCCGGCTCGCCGACCCAGCCCAGGCCCAGGGAGGCGAGGGTGATGCCCAGTTGGCAGGCCGAGAGGTACGCATCGAGCTGACTGTGCACGGTGCGCAGGATGTGGCCGCGCCAGCCGTGCTGCTCGGCGATGGCCTCGACCCGGGTCGAGCGCAGCTTGACCATGGCGAACTCCGCCGCAACGAAGAAGCCGTTGAGCAGGACCAGGATCAGAGCGAAGAGAATCATGCCGAAGTCGGCGAAAATGGTTGCGAGGGACAAGCCAGGGGAAGGGTCCATGATGGGGTTTTGCGGGTTCCGTGTGATTCGAAAAATGAGAAGAAACGCACCTGAAAGGGCAGGCGCAAGTCAGCCAATGTAGCGGCTGACCGGGCGATTGCCTAGTGCGGCCTTACTCGGCGGCGCTGACGGTGCGCGGGCGGGCCGTCTGGGCCGGGGCGAAATGGCAGGTGAACGTGCTGCCGTGGCCGGGCACGCTGCTGATCTCCATGCGGGCGCGGTGGCGCAGCAGCACGTGCTTGACGATGGCCAGGCCCAGGCCGGTGCCGCCGGTGTTGGAGTTGCGGCTGGAGTCGACGCGGTAGAAGCGTTCGGTCAGGCGCGGCAGGTGCTTGTTGTCGATGCCGATCCCGGAGTCCTGCACGCTCAGGTGCGCGCCTTGCTCGTCGCCCCACCAGCGGATGCGGATGTTGCCTTCGGCCGGGGTGTATTTCACGGCGTTGAACACCAGGTTGGAGAAGGCGCTGCGCAGTTCCGCCTCGCTGCCCTTGAGCAGGATCCCGCCGTCCGCCTCCAGGCTGATGCGCTGGTTCTTGCTGCCCGACAGCTGCTGCGCGTCGCTCTTGATCGATTGAAGCAATGCATCGATCTGCACGGGGTGATTGTCCGACGGGTAATCGGTGGCCTCCAGCTTGGCCAGCAACAGCAGGTCGTTGAGCAGGGTCTGCATGCGTCCGCCCTGTTGCTGCATCTGCTGCAACGCACGGCCCCAGCGCGGGTTCACCTCCTCGACGTTGTCGAGCAGGGTCTCCAGGTAGCCGCAGATCACCGTCAGCGGCGTGCGCAGTTCGTGGGAGACGTTGGCGATGAAGTCCTTGCGCATCTGCTCCAGCTGATGGATACGGGTGACGTCGCGCACCAGCATCAAGTGCTCGTTGTTGCCGTAGCGGGTGATGTACAGCTGGATGCGCAGGCGGTCGTTGGTCGGCGAGGGGATTTCCAGCGGCTCGGCGTAGCTGTCCTGCTCGAAGTATTCCTTGAAGCGCGGATGGCGCACCAGGTTGGTCACCGGTTGGCCACTGTCCTGCGGGGTCTTGAGGCCGAGCAGGGTCTCGGCGGCGCGGTTCCACCACTCAAGGTTGCCTTCGCTGTCGAGCATGACCACCGCGTCCTTCAGGGCAGCGGTGGATTCCTGTACGCGGTCGATCACCGCCTGCAGGCGTCCGCGCACCCGTTGGTCGCGGCGCTGCAGGTGGTAGATGCTGTCGAACACCTCGCCCCACAGGCCGTAGCCGTCGGGCGGCGCTTCGTCGGGTTGGTGCAGGCGCAGCCATTCGTGCAGGCGCAGCAGCTGCTTGAGCGTCCAGGCCAGGTACAGCCCCAGGCCCGCGGCGAGGCTCCAGCCGTAGTAACCGGTGATCAGGCCGATCACCAGGCAGGCGGTGACCAGCAACAGCATGTGGCGAATCAGGGTGCCATGCCAGTTTTGGTTCACGGGGAATGCGGTCCTTGTCTGCGGGGCTGGCGGTGGGCTCAGGCCTTGGTGGAGAACCGGTAGCCGGTGCCGCGCACAGTTTGCACCAGATTTTCGTAGGCATCGCCGAGGGCCTTGCGCAGGCGCCGGATGTGCACGTCGACGGTGCGCTCCTCGACATAGACGTTGCCGCCCCAGACCTGATCCAGCAACTGCCCGCGGGTGTAGGCGCGTTCCTGGTGGGTCATGAAGAACTGCAGCAGGCGGTATTCGGTGGGGCCCATCTCGGCCGGGCGGCCGTCGATGGTCACGCGGTGGCTGATCGGGTCGAGCAGCAGGCCGCCGACCTCGATCGGCGCTTCGCCGTCGGTGGGGCCTGCGCGGCGCAGCACGGCCTTCAGGCGCGCCACCAGTTCGCGGGGGGAGAACGGCTTGGTGATGTAGTCGTCGGCGCCGACTTCCAGGCCCTGGATCTTGTTGTCCTCTTCGCCCTTGGCGGTGAGCATGATGATCGGGATGTCCCCGGTCAGCTCGTCGCGCTTGAGGCGCCGCGCCAGTTCGATGCCGGAGGTGCCGGGCAGCATCCAGTCGAGCAGGATCAGGTCCGGCTTGCGGTCGACGATGATGGCGTGGGCCTGCTGCGAGTTCTCGGCCTCAAGGCAGTCGTAGCCGGCCATTTCCAACGCCACGGCGATCATCTCGCGGATGGGCGCTTCGTCGTCGACGATCAGAATGTTCCTGCCAACCATGCCTTAATCCTCTTGTCATTTAACTGTCGTGCGCCGCATTAGATAACGGAATTATTGCAGTCGTGTGACAGTATTCGGCGCCCGGCGATTGTGCAAATCCTGGACTAAGCTCTGGGTTCGAATCCTGACAACCACAAAAGAAGGTTTCCATGACTCAGACGACTGTTTCTTTCAAGGCGCTGCTGATGGCTGCCGCACTCGCACTGCCGGGCCTCGCCATGGCGGCCGAGCCGGCCATGATGAAGGACGGCATGATGGTCGACCACAAAGGCATGACCGTCTACACGTTCGACAAGGACGCCGGCGGCAAGTCGATGTGCAACGGCGACTGCGCCAAGAACTGGCCACCGATGATGGCGCCGGCGGGGGCCAAGGCCGAAGGCAAGTGGACGGTCATCAAGCGCGACGACGGCATGATGCAGTACGCCTACGACGGCAAGCCGCTGTACACCTTCGTGAAGGATGAAAAGCCCGGGGAAATGAAGGGCGACGGCATGAAGGACGTGTGGCACGTGGTGCACGAGCACAAGTGACCGTTTGATCTTTTCCCTCTGTGGAACCCTGTGGGAGCGGGCTTGCCCGCGAAGGCGTCGGGTCAGTCGACAGATCCGTTGACTGATGCGCCGCCATCGCGAGCAGGCTCGCTCCCGCAGTCGTTCTTCGCGGCGGCTCAGCGCAGCGCGTAATCCAGCACGATCCCGATGAAGATCGCCATCCCCGCCCAGTGGTTGTGCAGGAACGCCTTGAAGCACTTCATCCGGTCGCGGTCTCGGGTAAACCAGAATTCCCAGGCGAAGCAGCCGGCGGCCGCCAGCAGGCCGAGGTGGAACCACAGGCCCAGCCCGAACTTCGAACCGGCCAGCAGCAGGCAACCCAGCGCCAGCCCCTGCAAGGTCAGGATGATCGCCCGGTCGGCATCGCCGAACAGGATCGCCGTGGACTTCACGCCGATCTTCAGGTCGTCGTCGCGGTCCGTCATCGCGTAATAGGTGTCGTAGCCCACGGTCCACAGCAGGTTGGCGATCCACAGCAGCCACGCGGTCGCGGGCAGCTCGCCGGTCTCGGCGGTGAACGCCATCGGCATCCCCCAGGAGAACGCCGCGCCCAGCACCACCTGCGGGTAATAGGTGTAGCGCTTCATGAACGGATAGGTGAACGCCAGCGCCAGGCCGCCCAGCGACAGCCATACCGTGGCGGCGTTGGTGCACAGCACCAGCAGGAAACTCACGCCCATCAGCAGGGCGAAGAACGCCAGCGCTTCCTTGGAGCTGATCCTGCCGGCGGCCAGCGGGCGCTCCGCGGTGCGTTTGACGTGGCCGTCGACCTTGCGGTCGGCCCAGTCGTTGATCACGCAGCCGCCGGCGCGGGTCAGCACCACGCCGAGGACGAAAATCACGATGTTGGCCAGCGACGGCGACCCCTTGCCGGCGATCCACAGGGCCCACAGCGTCGGCCACAGCAGCAGGTAGATGCCGATCGGCTTGTCCATGCGGGTCAGCTGGATGAAGTCCCAGGCCCGCGGGTTCAAGCGGTTCAGGGACTTGAGCAGGCTCTGGTACATCAGCGGTTCTCCGGTTCGGCGGTGGCGGCCCACAGGCTCGGCAGGAAGACTTCCGCCACCAGCACGCTCAGCGCGCCGCGGTCGAAGCGCGAGCGGCGGCCCCACAGTCCGGGCACGCGGCACTCCGCAGGCAGCCACTGCTCAGGATAGCGGCAGACTTCGATGGCGCGCCGGCTGAAGGCGTGGTCGCAGAACAGCAGCTCGCCCAGGGAGCGGCTGCCCAGTTCGTCCATGTGCAGGCCGTCGCCCTGCAAGGCGCTGCGCGAGGCCACGCTGCGGGCGAACACCCAGGCCTCGCCGTGGCCGCGCAAGTAAACCTCGCGCACCCAGCCTTCGCTGCCCTCGGCCAGGTCCAGCGCCGCGCACTCGTCGGCGCGCAGGGGCTGCCAGCCTTCGAACAGCGGGGTGATGCTGAAGCCGCCGTCGGACAGGCCGGTCAGGCGGCGGGTCAGGGAGCCTTCGTCGAACAGCCAGTCAAGGACCTTCGGGGCGGGGAGGGGCATCAACTGCGTTTGCGCCAGCCAGAGCGGGGCCGGGCGGGATTCTGTGGGTTGCACAATGAGTCGTTTTTGGCCGCAAATGAGGCGGCGAGCTTACCATGGCAGGCGGCGATATTGATTGATCCGGGTCGCCATTGCGCCGAACAGGCTTGCATCTGCCCGGCACCCCCAGTACAAAACGCCCTGAGCCGGAGGGCAGCGCGACACCATCGACCCTCTGCGCCGACACACGCCTGACCCCCTGAGGAAGCACCTGAATGAAGAAGTGGCAATGTATCGTCTGCGGCCTGATCTACAACGAAGCCGAAGGCTGGCCGGATGACGGTATCGCGGCGGGCACCCGCTGGGAAGACGTGCCCGAAGACTGGCTCTGCCCGGATTGCGGCGTCGGTAAGACGGACTTTGAAATGATCGAAATCAACTGAGAAAACACAAGGAGTAGGGCATGAACGCACCTGTAGTGATCATCGGCACCGGGCTGGCCGGCTACAACCTGGCCCGAGAGTTTCGCAAGCTCGATGGCGACACCCCGCTGCTGCTGATTACCGCCGATGACGGCCGTTCCTACTCCAAGCCGATGCTCTCCACCGGGTTCGGCAAGAACAAGGACGCCGACGGCCTGAGCATGGCCGAACCGGGCGACATGGCCGAGCTGCTCAAGGCCGAAGTGCGCACCCACACCCGCATCAGCGGCATCGACCCCGGCCACAAGCGCCTGTGGATCGGCGAGGAGGCGGTCGAGTACCGCGACCTGATCCTCGCCTGGGGCGCCGAGACCGTGCGCGTGCCGATCGCCGGCGATGCGGCGGACCGGGTGTTCCCGATCAACGACCTCGAAGACTACGCGCGTTTCCGTGCCGCCGTGGACGGCAAGCGCCGGGTGCTGCTGCTCGGGGCCGGGCTGATCGGCTGCGAATTCGCCAACGACCTGATCCTGGGCGGTTACGAGGTGCAAGTGGTTGCGCCGTGCGAACAGGTCATGCCGACCCTGCTGCACCCGGCCGCCGCCGCAGCCGTGCAGGCGGGGCTCGAAGGCCTCGGTGCGCGTTTCCACCTAGGTCCGGTGCTGGCCCGCCTGCAGAAGGTCGCGGACGGCCTGGAGGCGCACCTGTCCGACGGCCAGGTGATCGCCTGCGACGCCGTGGTCTCGGCCATCGGCCTGCGCCCGCGGATCGACCTGGCGGCGGCCGCCGGGCTGCAGGTCAACCGCGGTGTGACGGTCGACCGCCAGCTCAGGACGTCCCACGCCAACATTTACGCCCTGGGCGACTGCGCCGAGGTCGATGGGCTGAATCTTCTGTACGTGATGCCCCTCATGAGCTGTGCGAGAGCGCTGGCGCAGACCCTCAACGGCAACCCGACGGCGGTCAGCTACGGGCCGATGCCGATCACCGTGAAGACCCCCGTCTGCCCGCTGGTGGTGTCCCCGCCGCCACGGGGCCGCGAGGGCGTGTGGACGGTCGAGGGGCAGGGCGCCGACGTCAAAGCGCTGTGCCATGACGGCGAAGGCCAACTGCTGGGTTACGCCCTGACCGGCGCGGCCGTGACCGAAAAACTCGCCCTGAACAAACAACTTCCGGCCCTGCTGGCGTAAATACCGGTCGTTCTGTCGGAATCACCCCGCTTTTGCCCCCACAAAGGTCGCGGGGAGACTGGCGCCGCCCCGAACCGCGTGCCATCCTCACTCCCGTCTGCCGCAGCGTAGAGCCTGCGGCGCCTTGGGCGCTGTTCCAACGAGGACAGCACGGACATAACAACAAAAAACCGTCAAAGGGGCTTCACTAATGCGTAAACCAGAACTCGCCGCCGCCATCGCAGAAAAAGCGGATCTGACCAAAGAGCAGGCCAACCGCGTCCTCAATGCCGTTCTCGAAGAAATCACCGGCGCCCTGCACCGCAAGGACAGCGTCACCCTCGTGGGCTTCGGCACCTTCCTGCAACGCCACCGCGGTGCCCGCACCGGCAAGAACCCGCAAACCGGCGAACCGGTGAAGATCAAGGCCAGCAACACCGTGGCGTTCAAGCCAGGCAAGTCGTTGAAGGACAGCGTCAATCCGTAATTGAAGTGCGCCCCCGGGATGAGCGGGGGGGCCGCAGTGAAAAAAGGGCATCACGACCAGGTCGGATGCCCTTTTTTGTGCCCGGCGCAAGGGACGGTGCGGGTCAGGCCGAATAGAAATAGCGGGTCAGGTGGAAGAAGATCGGCGCCGCGAAGCAGATCGAGTCCATCCGGTCGAGCATGCCGCCGTGGCCCTTGATCATCGTGCCCCAGTCCTTGGCGCTCAGGCTGCGCTTGATCGCGGACATGACCAGGCCACCGAGAAAGCCCATGGTCACGATGACCAGCGACATCAGCAGCGCTGCCCAGAAGCTGAACGGCGTCATCCAGAACATGCAGCCGCCGATCAGCGTGGCCGACAGGCCGCCCCCGATCAGGCCTTCCACGGTCTTCGACGGGCTCACCAGCGGCGCGACCCTGCGTTTGCCGAACAGCTTGCCGAACACGTACTGCAGGACATCGCTCATCTGCACCACGAAGACCAGATAGAACAGCAACAGGGCGTTCTGACCCTGAAAGCCTTGCAGATCCAGCAGCAACAGCGCCGGCGCGTGGCTGATGCAGTAGATGCAGATCATCACCCCCCACTGGATCTTCGCCGTGCGCTCCAGAAAGCCTTCGGTGTCCTGGCTCAGGACGGCAATCGCCGGCAGCAGCAGGAACGCATACACCGGCACCAGCAACGTGAACATCGAGTACCAGTGCGTGCCGATCAGCAGGTATTGCAGGGGGATCAAGATGAAAAACGCCGAGAACAGCGCGTTGTGGTCACCCAGTGCGGTGGGCGTCAGCGTGATGAACTCGCGCAGTGCGAACAGGGAAATGAAGCCGAACAGCACGACCGTGGCGTTGGGCCCGAGCAGCCAGGACACGAAGAAAACGATGACCATCCCCCACCAGGCATTCACCCGCTGGTTGAGGTTTTCGATGGTCGCCACCGAGCTTTCGGAGGTGGCCCGCCGGGCCAGGACGCTCCCGGTGAGCGAAGCCACGGCCAGCAGGCAGGCGATGGCCGCGAAGAACCAGAGGAATTTGGTTTCCAGACTCATTTCGACAACCTCACGATGGCATCGCGTGCGCGTTCGAGGAACGCCTGCTTTTCTTCGCCGGCGAGGCGTGGCAGCGGATCGCCGATGCGGATTGTGCAGATGATCGGCAGCGGCACGTGTTTGCCCTTCGGCATCGAGCGGTGCAGGTTCTCCAGATAGATCGGCACCAGGTCGACCTCGGGAAACGTCTCGGCCAGCCGGAAGATGCCGGATTTGAAGGGGCCCGGCAGCGGCTGGGTGGAGCGGGTGCCCTCAGGGAAAATGATGATCGAGTGTCCGGCCCGCACCACGTCGAAAATCGGCTCCAGCACATTGCTGCCCGGCGCCGGGTTGCGCTCGATCAGCACGGCGTTCAGGACGGTTTGGGAAATGTAGGACAGAAAGCGGTTCTTGCCCCAGTAGTCGGCGGCCGCCACAGGCTTCACATCGCGCCGGGCCTGCGCGGGCAGCGCAGCGATGATCGCCAGGGTGTCCATGTGGCTGGTGTGGTTGGCGAAGTAGATCCGCTGGCGGGTGAGGTCCGGCGGGCTTTCCCAGCGGGCCGTCACGCCGATCAGGAATCGCAGCAGCGAAATCAGCGCATTACTGATCCACATGGGCATTCCCCTTCAGTTGCTTGGAGATGGCCAGCGTCCGCGTGACGCAGGTGGCGACCGAACCGATGGCGATGATCAGCAATGCGATCAACAGAACATGATGGGTGCCGTAAACGCTGGTTTCGAACACGTTCAACAGCAGCGCCACGGTCATCACCGCCATGCGGTGCTGCTTGGCCATGGGCCCCATGAAGCTTTGCTTGAGCCCGAGGGCGCCGCCGAATACCCGCACATAAGCGGTCAGCGCCGCCGCCAGTGCCGCAAACCAGCCAAGCTCCGCTTGGCCAATGGCGTAACCCAGCCCGACGATCAACAGGCTGTCCGCCACCCGGTCGGGAAACTCGTTGTACAGGCTGCCGATCGCCGACTGCTTGCCGCCTTCGATGGCCACCATTCCGTCGAACAGGTTGCACAACAAGCGCAGTTGAATGCCGATGATGCAGAAAATCGAGCCGGCCACGCCGTTGTCGATCCACAGCGTCAGCGCGCCGAAGAGCGCGAAAAGCATGCTGACGACGGAAATCTGATTCGGCGAGATGTCCCGCTTCACCAGGCTTTCGGTGACACGCTTTGCCCAGCCGGCCGACCGTGTCTTGATGGGCCTTCGGTTTTCATCCATTTGCCGATGTCCTTGTAGGTGCTGCGTTGCGAAAACGGTTGTGGGGCGTTGACGGTATTCGACTGATTTTAGTTACCGGGAACCGTAGGGGATGCCGAATTTTTCTACGCAGGCTTTGGACTCTTCCTGGAAAAAGCAATATTCGCGCGCCTTGCCCATGTGCGGGCCGAGGGGGACAACGCTGGCCTGTTCGCGGGTGACCTCAATTGCCTGAAGGCAGGGGTCGGTGATCCAGACTTTGACGATGCCGCCGGGGGCGAGTCCGACCACTGCAAGGCGTAAAGGCCGCCGACCCTTTCGGTGCCGTCGAACGCCAGCACCTGGAAGTCATGGCGGACGCCGGGAATGTGCAGCGTGACGGCGGCGGAATTGACAGTTTCAGACATGCGCGTGTCCCTGGATCGCGGGGAAAACCGGCGTGGTGTCGAAACCGTCCCTGGCCAGCGCACGCCGATGTTTGGCTGCACGCTAACAAGGCGTGAAACATGTTTATGTAAGAAGTGTCCGGGGGTTGAGTCAGACCGATCCGTGTTTCAAAGTGTGGGCCCGGTTTGAGGATCGAGCTGTAGGAAGAGTGATGGCTGGATATTGATTCGATGCATGGGACCCCTTTTGGGGAAGGCCTTTGGAACTAGTGGATATATAGGGTGCCATCATGATGATGGCACTTTTATTGTTCCCAGTGGGTTCTCACCAATTGTTCATAGATGCCGTCCCATTTTCAGAACCTTCCTACTTCATTTTTTTTCCGGATTTGTCATGCTTTCCGCCCTTACTTGTGGAACGAACGTGCAGCTGTCCGGTGGCTGTTTCACGGGCCGCTCTAGGTCGATGGTTTCGGCAGGGAGCGAGGTAAACACGGAATATAAACAGGCATCAGGGAAACCCCTGTGCCATATAGGGCAATCTCTTACAGAGCCCAATGAACACTTCGTCTTGTTGTTTAATCGGATGCTTGCTAGTGGCCATCATAGTGATTACGATGCGCGCACTTGAAAGAGCTGAAACTCAATTGGATGAGTCGCTTCACCGCTCTTCGATACTGTCCCGCGCCGCTGCCATTCCAATGGGCGCACGACCGTAATCCAAACTAAAGGCCATGGATGTCCTACTCGAGCAAACTTTCCGCCCATTACCTCGAACTCGCTAAAGTCTCTGTTTCCAAAGAGAATTTTGCGGGCGAAGACGTTCGCTTCTCGAGCGAATTCGAGGCGCTGGAAAGCGAGCTGGCCAAGGCTTCGTCGATGCACGAAAGCGGCCAGGTCGACTGGCTCAAAATCCGCGAAAACAGCGAAACCCTCCTGCGCACCCAGTCCAAGGATCTGCGGGTCGGCGCCTGGCTGACGTGGTCGCTGTACCAGCGTGAATCCTTCCCCGGCCTGCTCGCCGGCCTCGGTCTGCTGCACCATCTGTCGGAAAACAACTGGGCCGACATCCACCCGCTCAAGCCCCGCACCCGGGCCGCCGCCATCGGCTGGCTGGTGCCGCGGCTGGAGCAGGTCATCACCGAAAACGTCGCGATCAAGGAACAGCTGCCGATGTTCCGGCGCCTGTCCGAACACCTGGACGGCCTCGACGCCGCCTGCAGCCAGCACCTGGGCGACGACGCGCCGCTGCTGCTGCCGGTCAGCCGCCGGCTGAAGACCATGATCCAGCGCGCCGCCGACAACCAGCCGGAACCCGGCGTGGTCGGCGCGGCGGTGGCCCAGGTCAAGCAGGCGGCCACCCAGCTGTTCACCCCCGGCGCGCCGATCGACAACGAGAAAGAGGCCTACAAGGCCTTGCGCGCCCAGCAGGAGAGCGCCCGTCCGTTGTGCGCCTGGTGGCTCAAGCAGAAGGCCACCGACCTGCGCGCCCTGCGCCTGAACCGCACGCTGCTGTGGCTGCCGATCGACGCGGTGCCCGAGCGCAACGCCGAGCAGATCACCGTGCTGCGCAACCTGCCGACGGACAAGCTCAAGGCCTATCAGGACCGTTTCGACCAGGGCAAGTACGCCGACCTGCTGGTGGAACTGGAGGCGAGCCTGGCGAAGGCGCCGTTCTGGTTCGACGGCCAGCGGATGGTCTGGGAATGCCTGCAGAACCTCAACGCCGAAATGGCCATGCGCGAAGTGGAGATCCACTTCGCGCTTTTGGTTCAGCGCCTGCCCGGCATCGTCGAGCTGCGTTTCCACGACGGCGTGCCGTTCGCCGATCCGGCCACCCGCGCCTGGATCGCCGCCAACGTCATGCCGCACCTGCAGAGCGCCAGCGCGCCGCGCAAGGTCGAGGCCGAGGTCGAGACCCAGCCGGCCTGGGAAAAGGCCCTCGAAGAGGTGATGCCGATCCTGCGCAAGGAAGGCCTGAAGGCCGCCGTGCAGATCCTCAAGCAAGGCCTGCAGGCCGCCCACGGCGGACGGGTGCGCTTCTTCTGGCAGTTCGCCCTGGCGCGCCTGTGCTTCATGGCCAAGAAGTACGAACTGGCCAAGAACCAGCTCGAAACCCTCGATCAGACACTACAGGACTCAGGCCTGCACGCCTGGGAGCCCGATCTTGCGCTGGAAGTGCTGCACCTGCTGCACAGTTGCTGCGAGCTGATGCCGCAGAACCATGCCGTACGTGAACGCAAGGATGAGATTTATCGCAGGCTGTGCCACCTCGACCTCGAAGTGGTACTCGAATAGGCCCCAGGGCCACAACCGCAAGGAGAAAAGCCATGGCCAAAGAAGGCTCGGTAGCCCCCAAGGAACGCATCAACGTCACCTTCAAACCCGCCACCGGCGGTGCTCAGGAAGAGATTGAACTGCCGCTGAAACTGCTGGCGATCGGTGACTACACCCACCGCAAGGACGAGCGCAAGATCGAGGATCGCAAGCCGATCAGCATCGACAAGATGACCTTCGACGAGGTGCTGGCCAAGCAGGAGCTGAGCCTGACCCTGAGCGTGCCGAACCGTCTGCAGGAAGACGGCGAAGCCGACGAGCTGGCCGTGCAGCTGCGCGTCAACTCCATGAAGGACTTCAACCCGGCCAGCCTGGTCGAGCAAGTGCCTGAACTGAAAAAGCTGATGGAACTGCGCGATGCGCTGGTGGCCCTCAAAGGCCCGCTGGGCAACGCCCCTGCGTTCCGTAAAGCCATCGAAGGCGTGCTCGCCGACGACGAATCCCGCGGTCGCGAACTCGGTGAGCTGGGCCTGAACGCAGCAGCCCCGGACGCCTGAGACTCCAGCAGCCAAGGAAGCCTACACAATGAGCACTAGCGCAGCACAACAGAACGCCGCCGAGAACGGCGAATACAGCATCCTCGACAGCATCATCGCCGAGACCCGCCTGACGCCTGACGACGAAGCCTTCGAAATCGCCATGCGCGGTGT
>NZ_JBIVHR010000111.1:0-16877 GCF_044749305.1 Pseudomonas sp. NPDC089534
CTGAGCTTCTGGCTGATGGTGTCCGGCGTCGTGCTGATCAACCTGTCCCTGGGCGTCGGCGAATTCGCCAAGACCGGCTGGGTTGCCTATCCGCCGCTGTCGGGCCTGCAATACAGCCCTGGCGTGGGTGTGGACTACTACATCTGGGCGCTGCAGCTATCGGGTCTGGGTACGACGCTGACGGGGGTCAACTTCCTGGCCACCGTGCTGAAGATGCGTACCCCTGGCATGAAGCTGATGGACATGCCGATCTTCACCTGGACCTGCACCTGGGCCAACGTCCTGATCGTGGCTTCGTTCCCGATCCTGACCGCCACCCTGGCGCTGCTGACCCTTGACCGTTACATGGATTTCCACATTTTCACCAACGAACTTGGTGGCAATCCGATGATGTACGTCAACCTGTTCTGGGCCTGGGGCCACCCTGAGGTGTACATCCTGATCCTGCCGGCGTTCGGCATCTTCTCGGAAGTCGTCTCGGCGTTCACCGGCAAGAAACTGTTCGGCCACCACTCGATGATCTACGCTTCGGGCGCGATCTCGGTGCTGGGCTTCATGGTTTGGCTGCACCACTTCTTCACCATGGGTTCGGGTGCCAGCGTCAACGCCTTCTTCGGTCTGGCGACGATGCTGATCTCCATCCCGACGGGCGTGAAACTGTTCAACTGGCTGTTCACCATCGACGTGGGACGTCTGCGCTTCACCTGCCTGGTGATGTGGACCCTGGGCTTCATGGTGACCTTCGCCATCGGCGGCATGACCGGCGTACTGCTGGCCATCCCGGGTGCGGACTTCGTGCTGCACAACAGCCTGTTCGTGATCGCGCACTTCCACAACGTGATCATCGGCGGCGCGGTATTCGGCTACATCGCAGGCTTCGGCTTCTACTTCCCTAAAGCGTTCGGCTTCAAGCTGCACGAAGGTTGGGGCAAGGCAGCGTTCTGGTTCTGGATCGTCGGCTTCTTCGTCGCGTTCATGCCGCTGTACGCACTGGGCTTCATGGGCATGACCCGTCGCCTGAACGCCACCACCAACCCTGAGTGGGTGCCGTACCTGTACGTCGCCATGGTCGGTGCGGTGCTGATCGCGTTCGGTATCGCTTCCCAGCTGATCCAGCTGTACGTGTCGGTGCGTGACCGCAACAAGCCAGAGAACATGTGCGAACACGGCGACCCGTGGAATGCCCATACCCTGGAATGGTCGACCTCGTCGCCGCCACCGTTCTACAACTTCGCCGTCCTGCCGAAGGCCGACTGCATCGACCCGTTCACCGAAGCCAAGGAAAACGGTACCGCGTACCAGAAGCCGGCCAAGTACGAGCCGATCCACATGCCGAACAACACCGCCACCGGTGTGGTGATGGGCGCTCTGCTGACCGTGTTCGGTTTCGCGATGATCTGGCACATCTGGTGGCTGGCGATCGCGAGCCTGGCAGGCACCGTGATCTACTTCGTGATCCACGCCGCGCGTGACGATCAGGGCTACATGGTGCCGGTCGACGTGATCGAGCGCATCGAAGCCGAGCAGCACAAGCGTCTGGTCGCGGCCGGCAAGATCCCGGCGTCCGCCACCCGTGTTGAAACCAAGTTGGAACAGGCTTAAACAATGTCGAACTTAGTGACCAATGTTGGACACGCCCATGGTCATGACCATGGGCACGATGACCATCACCACGACTCGGGCGAGATGACCGTCTACGGTTTCTGGCTCTACCTGATGACCGACTGCATCCTGTTTGCGTCGATCTTCGCGGTGTACGCGGTACTGGTGAACAACGTGGCCGGCGGACCGTCGGGCCACGACATCTTCGAACTGCCTTACGTGCTGGGCGAAACCGCTCTGCTGCTGTTCAGTTCGATCACCTACGGCTTCGCCATGCTGGCGTTGTACAAGGGCAAGAAGCAGCAGGTGCTGGGTTGGCTGTTCATGACCTTCCTGCTGGGCGCGGGCTTCATCGCCATGGAGATCAACGAGTTCCACCTGCTGATCTCCGAAGGCTTCGGCCCTAACCGTTCGGGCTTCCTGTCCGGCTTCTTCACCCTGGTCGGCACCCACGGCCTGCACGTTTCCGCCGGTCTGATCTGGATGGCGGTGATGATGTACCAGGTCAACAAACATGGCCTGACGTCGACCAACAAGACCCGCCTGAGCTGCCTGAGCCTGTTCTGGCACTTCCTGGACGTGGTCTGGATCTGCGTCTTCACCGTCGTCTACCTGATGGGGACCCTGTAATGGCTAATGCACACTCCCATGACAGCCACGATGCTGGCCACGGCAGCGTAAAGTCTTACGCCATCGGCTTCATCCTGTCGGTGATCCTGACCGTCATCCCGTTCGGCCTGGTGATGTACCCGAGCCTGCCGAAGGCGACGACGCTGGCGATCGTCCTGCTGTTCGCGGTGATCCAGGTGATCGTTCACCTGTATTACTTCCTGCACCTGGACCGTTCCGCGGCGCAGCGCAACAACGTGATTGCGTTCGTCTTCACGGCCATCGTGATTCTGCTGCTGGTCGGCCTGTCGCTGTGGATCATGTTCAGCATCCACACGTTCATGATGGCGAAGTGAGGTAGACCCGATGTCGCTCAAGCACTTTATCCAAATCACCAAACCGGGGATCATTTTCGGTAACGTGCTTTCGGTGGCGGGCGGGTTCTTCCTGGCCTCCAAGGGGCATGTCGATCTGGCCGTGTTCCTGGCGGCCATGATCGGCACCTCCCTGGTCGTGGCCTCCGGTTGCGTGTTCAACAACTGCATCGACCGCGACATCGACCTGAAGATGGAGCGCACCAAGAACCGGGTGCTGGTCCAGGGACTGATCTCCCTGAAACTGGCCCTGGCCTATGCGACCGTCCTGGGTGTCGCCGGCGTTGCGTTGCTGTACAAGGTGGCCAACCCGTTGGCTGCCCTGTTCGCCGTGATCGGCTTCATCATCTACGTCGGCTTCTACAGCCTGTACCTCAAGCGCAAGTCGGTCCACGGCACGCTGGTGGGCAGTCTGTCGGGCGCCATGCCGCCGGTGATCGGTTACGTGGCCGTGAGCAACAGCTTCGACATGGCCGCGCTGACCCTGCTGGTGATGTTCAGCCTGTGGCAGATGCCGCATTCCTACGCCATCGCGATCTTCCGCTTCAAGGATTACCAAGCCGCATCGATTCCGGTGCTGCCGGTGAAGCGCGGGATCGAGACGGCCAAGAAGCACATCCTGATCTACATCCTGGCGTTCCTGGCAGCGACCCTGATGCTGACCTTGAGCGGCTACGCCGGCATGAGCTACTTCGCCGTCGCCGCGGCCATGGGCATGTACTGGCTGTACATGGCCTGGACCGGCAACAAGGCGGTGGACGACACCGTCTGGGCACGCAAGCTGTTCGTGTTCTCGATCTTCACCATCACCGCGCTGAGCGTGATGATGTCGGTGGACTTCAAGGTGCCGGGCGATGTGCTGATGACCTACGCGCCGTAAGTGTTGACGCTTCAAGAAAAACCCCGCCGTCGAAAGACGCGCGGGGTTTTTTGTTGCCCGCGTTTCAGGGGGCTCGGGAGGGGATGGCCGGTTGCGCCATAGTGGCAAAAGGCCTAGATTTGGATCCAAACCTGTGGTTCTTCATGCATCGATTCAGAGGCTGGGCGAAATGACGGAAAGGTTGACCTGCGATGAGCGCTTCATTGCACTGGCGAAAGAACTGAACTTCGACATCTACGGCGAGAACTCCAGCGGCGGCAACTATGCGCCGTTGATCCGTCATCATGACGAGCTGTACATCAGCGGCCTGGTGCCGCGCACCCACGGTCAGATCCAGTATCCGGGGCGGGTCGGCCTGGAGTTGACGCTCAAGGATGCGCAGGCCGCCGCCAGCATCAGCGCGATGCGCGCGCTGGCGCTGATCGTCGACGCGGTCGGTTCGCTGGACAAGGTCAAGGCGTTGCTGCGGGTCACGGTCTATGTGAAGTCCACGGCGGACTTCGTCGACCTGAGCGAAGTCGCCAACGGCGCATCGGATGTGTTCAGCCATGTGTTCGGCGATGTCGGCCGGCACACCCGCACCACGGTCGGCGTCTATCAGCTGCCGAAGAACGCGGCCATCGAAGTGGACATGATCGCGGCGCTGCATCCCACGGCATGACCGCAGGCACCTGCGCAGCAAAAAGCCCCGCCTGGCATCCAGGACGGGGCTTTTTCGTCGGCGCGCGGTTTACTGCGCGGCGATGCTGTAGCCGTCGAACGCGGTCTGCTGCTGCAGGGCGGTGATGATGTTCTTGCGGTTGACCGCCTGCTCGGTGCCGGTGTTGTCGACGAAGGACTCGCCGTCCAGCTCGGCCTCGTCGCCTTCACCGGTGAAGGTGAAGCCGAGGAACTCCAGCGCTTCGCGGTCCATGCTCAGGCGCGAGCGCGGGGTGCGCATCGGCAGGGTCACGCTGATGCCGTCCTTGCTGATGGTGAAGACTTCGGCGTCTTTCTTGGCCCGTGCGGCCTTGCCCTTGCCGCCGCTCGGGTTGCTGATGGCCTGGTGGGTCTGGTTCAGGACCTTCAGGGCCAGGCCGTAGACGATTTCCTGGAAGGCCGGATCGTCCTTGTAGCTGGCCAGGATGCGGCTGATCGGGAACTTGCCGCTCAAGTCTTCGAGGGCGGCGGTGTCGGCGGCTTCGGCGTCCTTCAGGCGCTTGAGCTGGCCCATCAGTTCATAGGCCTGGTCGTCATCGAAGCGGTCGTGGGCCTGGCGGATCGCCGTGCGCAGCTCACGGATCTGGTCGCTTTCGCGGGTGGACTGGAACGCGTCCAGCACCATTTCGCTGATGGTCTTGGCCTGCGGAAGGTGTTGTGAAAGATTGATGGAGTTTTCGTATTCCGCTTTGGACGACAGAGTGACTACGGATTCAGCGGTGTTGAAATCGGACATTGAAATTTCACTACTTCTTTGACTGGGTTGAGACGAGAAAGCACGGGGTCTTTTTCCGGGCGCCTAATTTAGGGGAGCGGCGCCGGGTTGTCACGGAGCAGGGCGCCGACGGCGTCGATTATTTGCCCGGTGCGTGCTGTTCCATCGAACGCAGCATCGACTGCTCGGCGCTCTGCGGATTGACCTGAAGGGCAAAGCGGAACGTCGCCCCGCGCCCCGGCGCATCGAGCAGGCGGATCTCGCTGCCGTGCAGTTGCAGGATGCGGTGCACGATGCGCAGGCCCAGCCCGCCGTCCCGACGGGCGCCGCCGATGTTGAACGGGCGCAGGAACAGGCTTTCGCGCAGTTGCGGCGCGATGCCGGGGCCGGTGTCGCTGACCGTCACCTCGACCTGCGAATCCCGTGGCTTGAGTTCCAGTTCAATGTCCCCGCCCGGCGGCGTATGGCGCAAGGCGTTGTCCACCAAGTTGGTCAGCACCCGCTCGATGAGGCCAAGGTCCGCGCAGACCGGGGGCAGGTTCGCGGTGAAGTCGGCCTTGAGGCTGACCTGGCGGGCTTCGGCGCCCAGCTCGAACTTCTGGAACACGTCCTGCACCAGGTCGGTCAGCGAAAAGCGTTCCAGCACCGGCTGCACGAAGCCGTGCTCCAGGCGCACCAGTTCCAGCAGCGATTGGGCCAGGCCGCCGACCTTGCGGCTCTGGTCGAGGGCGATGCCCAGGTAGCGCCGGCGCTCCTGCGCCGACAGCGTGGCGTCCTTGAGCGACAGGGTCTCCAGGTAGCCGTGCAGGGAAGCCAGCGGCGTGCGCAGGTCGTGGGAAATGTTCGCCACCAGCTCGCGGCGTTCCTGGTCCTGACGGGTCAAAGAACGCCACTGCTCGCCGAGCCGGGCCTGCATCTGCCGGAAAGCGTTGTCGAGCACGGCGATTTCGTCGTGTTCGGCGGACTTGTCCACAGCCGGCGGGCCGTTCTCCTGCGACGCTGCGCGCGGCGCGCCGTCGATGTCGAAGCGGCTGACGGTGTCGGTCAGCCGCCGCAACGGACGGGTTATCAGGTTGAACGCCACGAGGCCAGCGACCAGGCACAGCAGCGCCACCAGCCCGATGGACAGCAGGGCGGTGTTCAGGGCGGCGCTGGTGGCGCCGCGTTCGGCGTAGCGGTCGTGCTCCTCGCTCAGCAGCACCACATAGAGATAGCCGGACGGCTTGCCGTCGACCTGCAGCGGCGCGGCGCTGAACACCTTGCGGCCGTCGACGCTGCGCGGGTCATCGCCGAGGATCGGCAACGGCTGGTCGTCGAGCAGCCGCCGGACCGGGGCGAGATCGACCGTCTGCCTGCGCAGCCGGCCTTCGGGCGCGGCATTGCCGACGATCCGGCCGGCGTTGTCCAGCAGGTACACCTCGACGCTGGGGTTGACCAGCATCAGTTGGCTGAACAGTTCCCGCACGGCGCCGGGCATCAGGCCGTGGCTGTCCATCAGCACGGTGTCGCGGGCGATGTGCCGGGCCAGGTCGCGGGACAGGCCTTGCACCACCTCCAGTTCATGCATCTGGCTGGAGCGCACCTGGAGCCAGGCCGAGGTGCCGCAGCACACCAGCAGCAGGGCGGCGAACACCAGCGACAGGCGCTGCGTGAGGGTCAGTCTCATGGCTGTTCCGCGCTGGCGCTGAACTTGTAGCCGCGCCCCCACACCGTGAGGATGCGCTTGGGCTGGGCAGGGTCGGCCTCGATCTTCGACCGCAGCCGGTTGATGTGGGTGTTGACCGTGTGTTCGTAGCCCTCGTGGCTGTAGCCCCAGACGGCGTTGAGCAGGTCCATGCGCGAGAACACCTTGCCCGGCTGGCGGGCGAAGAAGTGCAGCAGGTCGAATTCCCTCGGGGGCAGGTCCAGCCGTTGGCCGTTGAGCAGCACCTCACGGGTGATCGGGTCGATCTCCAGCCCGTCGAGCATCAGGCGTCCGGCGTCCATCTTCAGGTTGCGCGCCATGGCGTCGACCCGGCGCAGCAGGGCCTTGACCCGGGCCACCAGCTCCAGCATCGAGAACGGCTTGGCGAGGTAGTCGTCGGCCCCCAGCTCAAGGCCGAGGATGCGGTGCAGTTCGCTGGAGCGGGCGCTGGTGATGATGATCGGCGTATAGCGCGCCATCGCCCGGGCGCGGCGGCAGATTTCCAGGCCGTCGACGCCGGGCAGCATGAGGTCGAGGATGAGGGCGTCCCACTGTTCCTGCTGCAGCAGGCGCATGCCTTCGGCGCCGTCGGCGCTGTGCACCACCTCGAACTGTTCGTCCCGCAGGTGCAGGCAGATGAGGTCGGCGATGTGCAGGTCGTCCTCGACCACCAGGACGCGTTTGGTCTGTTCCATGAAGCTCATTCCTTCGGCGCGATAGGCGCATTGTGCGGGTTTTCCTCCGGGCGAGTTATCACCAATCGTTTAACTTTCCGTGAGGATTCGGCGATCAACCCAAGCCTAGGCTGTGTTCGTCATCAAGCACTTGGAATCGACGGAGACAGCCATGCTCACACGGCGACAGATACTGGCAGCGGGCGGCGGGCTGGGGGTTGCGGCCCTGTTGGCGGGTGTATTGCCAAAATTGTCGACCGGCGCTTCGCCGATCGGCGAAGCCCGCGCCGACGAAGCGTTCGAAGTTGTCCACAGCGACAGCGAATGGCGCGCGCTGCTCAGCCCCGAGCAGTACGACGTGCTGCGCGGGGAAGGCACCGAACGGGCCTACACCAGCCCGCTGAACGGCGAGCACCGCACCGGCACGTTCGCCTGCGCCGGTTGCGCGCTGGCGCTGTTCTCGTCCGCGACCAAGTTCGACAGCCGCACCGGCTGGCCGAGTTTCTGGGCGCCGCTGGAGCATGCCGTGGCCACGCGCCAGGACCGATCCTTCGGCATGAGCCGCGAGGAAGTCCATTGCCGGCGCTGCGGCGGGCACCTGGGGCACGTCTTCGACGACGGCCCGAAACCCACCGGCCTGCGCTACTGCATGAACGGCGTGGCCATGACCTTCAACCCCGCGGCGGCATGAACCGTGCCCCGCCCGCGTTTTTCACTGACTACAGGACGATGCCATGTGGCTCTTGGTTCTCGCTTATCTGGGCGGCGTGCTGACGATCGTCAGCCCCTGCATCCTGCCGGTTCTGCCCTTTGTCTTCGCTCGCACCGGGCAGCCGTTTTTCAGAAGTGGCTTGCCGCTGCTGGCGGGGATGGCGCTGACCTTCGCCCTGGTCGCCACGCTGGCGGCGGTGGGCGGCGGTTGGGTGGTGCAAGTCAATCAGTACGGGCGCTGGCTCGCGTTGCTGTTCGTTGCACTGTTCGGGCTGACGCTGCTGCTGCCGCAGTTGGCCGAGCGGTTGACCCGGCCGCTGGTGTCGGCCGGCAGTCGCCTGTCGGAGGCCGCCGGGCAGGACAGCCGGCCGCGTCCCGGCGCTTCGTTTCTGATCGGCGTCGCCACCGGGCTGCTTTGGGCACCGTGCGCCGGGCCGATCCTGGGGCTGATCCTGACCGGCGCCGCGCTGCAAGGCGCAAGCATCGCCACCACGTTGTTGCTGCTGGCCTACGCCGCCGGGGCCGCCACTTCGCTGGCCGCGGCCCTGCTGCTGGGCGGTAAGGTCTTCGCGCTGATGAAGCGCTCGATCGGCACCGGCGAGTGGATTCGGCGCGGGCTGGGGGCCGCCATGCTGGCGGGGGTGGCCGCCATCGCGCTGGGCCTCGACACCGGGATTCTGGCGCGGGTGTCCACCGCCTCCACGGGCGGCCTGGAACAGGCGTTGGTCGGCAAGCTGTCCGGACGATCCGCCGGTGCGGACGGTGCGATGAGCGCGCAGATTCCGGCGTCGGACGTCCCTGAAAACGGCGCCATGATGGCGGCCGGCGGCGCGATGAAAATGGCGGCGAAGGCGCCGGGCACCTTGCCGGTGGAAGGGCGGTTGCCGCCCTTGGACGGTGCGGTGCAATGGCTCAACTCGCCGCCGCTGGACGCCCAGGCCTTGAAAGGCAAGGTGGTGCTGGTGGATTTCTGGACCTACTCCTGCATCAACTGCCTGCGCACCCTGCCTTACGTCAAGGCCTGGGCTGAGAAGTACCGCGACCAGGGGCTGGTGGTGATCGGCGTGCATGCGCCGGAGTTTGCCTTCGAGCGCGACGTGGGCAACGTCACCAAAGCCATGAAGGAGCTGGGCATCCAATACCCGGTGGCCATCGACAACGACTACCGGATCTGGCGCGCCTTCAACAACGAATACTGGCCGGCGCACTACTTTGCCGACGCCCAGGGGCGAATCCGTTACCACCATTTCGGCGAAGGGGATTACGCCGAGTCGGAAAAGGTCATTCAGCAACTGCTGCGTGAGGCCGGTTCGAAGACCGTGGCCGACGGCTTGATCGATGCCGATGCCCAGGGCGTGCAATTGGCCGCGGACATGAATCAGGTGCTGTCGCCGGAAACCTACATCGGCTACCAGCGCGCGGAACATTTCGTACCGGAAACCAGCCTCGTTCCCGACAAGGTGGCGGCCTACAAGACCCCGGCCTCCCTGGCCTTGAACGACTGGAGCCTCGGCGGGCAATGGGCGGTCGGCGCCGAGCGCGCCACGGCCAGCGCGCCGGCCGGCCGCATCGTCTATCGCTTCCATGCCCGCGATCTGCACCTGGTGCTGGGCCCGGGCAAGGACGGCAAGCCCGTGCGCTTCAAGGTGACCCTCGATGGCCAGGCACCGGGCGATGCCCACGGCGTCGATGTCGCACCGGACGGAACGGGCCAGGTGACCGAACAGCGGCTGTATCAGTTGGTGCGCCAGACCGATGGCGTGAAGGATCGAACCTTCAGCATCGAGTTTCTCGATCCGGGCGTGTCGGCCTACGCCTTTACCTTTGGTTGATCAGGAGTCCGCAACATGAAAACCCGAATGATCTGGCGCCGGCTGTTGCTGGGCGTCGCGGCGGCCGCAGTGGTGGGACAATGCTCGGCGTTCTCCTTCGGTGCCGAGCAAGGGGTGGTCATTCCGCCGCCGGCCCTCGATGAGAACAACCAGGCCCGCAGCGAAACCGCGGTGTTCGCCGGCGGCTGCTTCTGGGGCGTCCAGGGTGTTTTCCAGCACGTCAAAGGCGTGCAGAACGCCGTGTCCGGCTATGCCGGCGGCGCGGCGGACACGGCGGAATACGAGCGGGTCAGCGAAGGCGATACCGGCCACGCCGAGTCGGTGCAGGTCACATTCGACCCGGCGCAGGTCAGCTACGGCAGCCTGTTGCAGATCTACTTCTCGGTGGCCCACAACCCCACCGAACTCAACCGGCAGGGGCCGGACAGCGGCACGCAATACCGCTCGGCGCTGTTTCCGGTCAATGCCGAACAGCAACGGGTGGCCCAGGCCTACATCGCCCAGCTCGATGCGACGCATGCCTTCGGCAAGCCGATTGTGACCCGCCTGGAAACGTACAACGGCTTTTACCCGGCGGAGGACTATCACCAGGATTTCCTGACGGAACACCCGAGCTATCCCTACATCATGATCAACGACCTGCCGAAGGTGGCGCAGTTGAAGCAGTTGTTCGCCCAGCGTTATCAGGAGAAACCGGTGCTGGTCAAAGGCGGGTCGTGATCACCGGTCGCCGGTCAGCGCTTGCCCCACGTCTGCATCGCAAACTCGACGAAGCGCCGCAGCTTCGGCAGCCGGTAGCGATCCTGCGCATACAGCAGGTGCAGCGGGCGGCTGGGCGGTTGGTAATCGGGGATCACCGTCACCAGTTTGCCGTCCCGCAAGTCCTGTTCGACCAGGGCGTCGGGCAACATCACGATGCCCATGCCGGTGCGGGCCGCCTGATGCAGCCCGGCAGAGGTGTTCATCAGCATCGGGCCGCTGACGTCGATCATGATTTCCCCGTCCGGCCCGCTCAGGCGCCAGCGTTTTTCCACCGATTGCCAGTCATCGCCGGCAGGGTAGGCGAACGACAGGCAATCGTGCTGCTGCAGGTCTTCAGGCGTATGCGGCATGCCGCGCCGGGCCACGTACTCAGGGGAGGCGCACACGGTCAGGGTGTAATCGATCAGTGGCCGGGCGATCAGGTTCGATTGCTCGAAGTGGCCAAGCCGGAACGCCACATCGAGGCCGCTTTCCAGCAGGTCCGGACGCCGGTTGGTCAGCACCACATCCAGCTTGACCTGCGGGCACTGCAGGGAAAACGCGCTCAATGCCGGGGCCAGGCGTTCGACGCCGAAGGTCAGCGGCGCCGTGATGCGCAGGAGGCCGCGCGGTTCGTCCACCGTCTGTTCGGCGAGGCGTTCGGAGTCCTTGACCAGCCCCAGCACCTCCAGGCAACGCTGGTAGTAGAGCGAGCCGAATTCGGTCAGCCGCTGACGGCGTGTCGTGCGTTGCAGCAGTTGCACGCCGAGCCGCTGCTCCAGCGCCCGCAGGTGATTGCCGACCATGGTCGTGGACATTTCGCATTGCAGGGCTGCCGCGGTCATGCTGCCGGCTTCCACGACCTTGACGTAGACGCTCATCGACTGGAACAGATCCATTATCAAGCCCTGCTTCTAAATGATTGAAGTGTTGCCGAGTTTATCCAGCTCTGGTGGCTAACCATACTGCAAACACACCGACCTTCACTGGAGTTTGAAGTCATGACCGCCGCCCTGATGAACACCTACCAACCGCTGGCCCTGAGTTTCATCAAGGGACTGGGCACCCGCCTGTGGGATCAGGCCGGTCGCGAATACCTGGACGCGGTGGCCGGTGTGGCGGTGACCAACGTCGGCCACTCGCACCCGCGCATCGTTTCGGCGATCAGCGAGCAGGCCGGACTGCTGCTGCACACCTCCAACCTGTACAGCATCGACTGGCAGCAACGGCTGGCGCAGAAACTGACGCAGTTGTCGGGAATGGAGCGGGCGTTCTTCAACAACTCCGGCGCCGAGGCCAACGAAACCGCGCTGAAGCTGGCGCGCCTCTACGGCTGGCGCAAGGGGATCGAACAGCCGCTGGTGGTGGTGATGGCCAACGCCTTTCACGGCCGCACGCTGGGCACCTTGTCGGCCAGCGACGGCCCGGCGGTGCGCCTGGGTTTCAATGACCTGCCGGGGGACTTCATCAAGGTGCCGTTCGGCGACCTCGCCGCGCTGGATCAGGTGCAACGCCAGCACGGCGAGCGGATCGTGGCCATCCTGGTCGAGCCGATCCAGGGCGAAAGCGGTGTGCAGACCGCGCCGCCCGGCTATCTCAAGGCCCTGCGCGAGGCGTGCGACCGTCACGCCTGGCTGATGATGCTCGACGAAATCCAGACCGGCATCGGCCGCACCGGCCGCTGGTTCGCGTTCCAGCACGAAGGCATTGTCCCGGATGTGATGACGCTGGCCAAAGGCCTGGGCAACGGCGTGCCGATCGGTGCCTGCCTGGCGCGGGGCCGGGCGGCGGACCTGTTCACCCCCGGCAGTCACGGCAGTACCTTCGGCGGCAATCCGCTGGCGTGCCGGGTCGGCTGCACGGTGCTCGACATCATCGAAGAGCAGGGATTGCTGGAGAACGCCAGGGTTCAGGGCGAACGCCTGTTGACCCGCCTGCGCTCAGAGCTGGCGGACAATCCCAACGTGCTGGCGATCCGTGGGCAGGGGCTGATGATCGGCATCGAACTCAAGCAGCCGATCCGCGACCTGACGCTGATTGCGGCACGGGATCACGGATTGCTGATCAACGTCACCCGCGGCAAGACCATCCGGCTGCTGCCGCCGCTGACGCTCGATGAGCGGGAGGTGGGGATGATTGTCAGAGGGGTGGGGCGGGTGATCGCTTCGATGTGAAGCTGGGGCGGGCGGTGCGTCATGCACTGCCCGCAAACCTGATGATTTCCCCGCGCTCCCAGAGCACCACCTTCTCCCCCGCAAACCCCTCAAACAACTGCCGGTGCACAGCCCACCCGTCCGCGCCTTCCCGGTCACGGTAACCGGCGGCCCACGCCAGCATCGCGGCCAGGCGCGGATCGTCCGGGGGCGAGCCGCGTTCCCGCCGGCGGATGTTGGCCACGCATTCCGTGTCGGCGATGCGCAGCCAGATCAACGCCGTTGCGCGGTCGAGCAATTCACTGACGATCACGTCGTACACGCCTTCGATCACCCAGTGCTCTTGGCTGGCGGCTAGCCGGGCCAGGCCCATCGCTTCGCCGCGGGGGCGGGGGATGCTGTGTTCGTCGGACCGCCAGTGGATGCGGTCAAGCTCGACCCAAGGTGCGTTCAGGCGAACGGACAGTCGGCGTGCCAGCCAGCTCTTGCCGGCTCCTGAATTGCCGATGATGAGGGTGCGTGTGAGGTTCATGGGCATGCTTCTGCCGTGCGACGTCTGTGCGGGCGTCATCGCCAGCAAGCTGGCTCCTACAGTGAGCGTCTGCGGTGCCGTGGTTCTAATCAGGATAGTCCGACAGGTCAGGCGCCAGCATCCGGGTCTTGGCCGCGCCGTTGGCGTTGTGCTGGATGATGTCCTGTGGCTGTCCGGCCTCGTTGAAGAACACTTGGCCGATCCCCGCCGAGTTCCACAGGCGCTCGCCCGCTTCGGCGTGTTCGGGGACGTAGGGCACGATGCGCATGCGGCGGCGTTTGGTCAGCCAGTTCAGCGGCGAGCGCGGCGAGTAGAGCCAGCGGTTGAGGCGGTCGAACCATTCCAGCAGAGTGGGCGGGAACTCGTTCTTGATGCCGCTGCTGGTGATCTGCCAGATCCGCGGGCCACCCTTGCGGTGTCGGATGAGCACTTCGTAGACGAAGGAATAATGCACATCGCCGGACAGCACCACGTAGCTGCCGGGCGTGCGCGAGTGTCGGAAAATGTTCAGGATCACCTGGGCTGCGCCGCGGTGGGCCATCCAGTTCTCCGCATCCACCAGCAAGGGGTAGCCGCACCAGCTGAACACCCTCTGCACGGTCTCGATCAGTTTCACGCCGAACACCGGCGCCGGTGAAACGATGATCGCGGTCGGGTGACCGAGCAATGCCTGCTGCAGCTCGCACAGGGCTTCCCAGTCCAGCAGGCCCGACGGTTGCTTGAGCGAACGCTCGCTGCGCCAGCGGCGGGTGCGGGTGTCGAGCACCACCAGCGCCGGGGTGCTCGGCAGCACGTAATGCCAGTGCTGAAAGCGCAGCAGGTCGTCGATCAGGTCATCCTGCGCCGTGCTGTCCAGATAGCGGCCGTCGCTGTCGACGCTCAGGCGGCGGGTCTGTTCCAGCAGATCGCCGAAGGCCTGCGGCTGGTTGCCCCAGCCCTGGCACAGCATATAGGCGATCAGCGCATTGCCGATGATGCGTTTGGAGAACGGATGGCCGTAGGCCGTTTCCTCCCATTGCGCAGAAAGGTTCCAGTCATCGGTGATGTCGTGATCGTCGAAGATCATCAGGCTCGGCAGGTGCGCCAGTGCCCGCGCCACATTGCCCAACCCGGCCTTGAAACCGTCGATGCGGGTCTGTTCGAGGGCATAGCGCTTGAGCTGGTCTGGCGTCAGCGCCGGGGCTTGCGGCTCAATCAGCATCCACGGGGTCGGCGACCAAACCAGCAGGTACATCGCCATGACTTCGGCGAACGTCACCAAATGGTTGTCGGCACTGCTGCTGGTGAAAATCGGCTTGCGCGCCCCGCCGAAAAATCGCTCGCGCAATGTCTCGTTGCTCTCAAGCGCCGGTAACAGATCGGCGCGGCGGTAGTAACTGGCCGGATGTTCGTAGAGCCTTTCGCTGTCGCTGACCACCGCGCCTTGGAGGTGTTCGCCGAACAAACCCAGGCGTTCGGTCAGGGCATGGATCGAGCGCAGCATCGGGCCGGCCACGTCATCGGCGTAGATCTGGTCGCCGGTCATCATCAGCAGGGCAGGGCGCTGCGCAGGTTCGGTTTCGGCCGCCAGCACGCGATCGACGCACAGCAGGCCATCGGCAGCCTTGTGGTGGGGTTTGCGGCAGGAGCCGTGGAGCAGGTGATCGATCCGCGAACGCAGGACGAAGTTCGGCGAGGGGGCGTTGCCGTAGAGCAGGTGCGGTGCCCACTCGGCGATCGGCAGCCGGTCGTCGATCAGCAGGTCATAACCGATGCGGGTGTCGCAGGGCAGCGGCTCTTCCAGGGCGACGTCGATCAGATGGATGAAGGCCCGGGTTCCTACGGGAACGACAGTGCATTTCGTCCCGTCAAGCGGAATGTCTCCCACACCCTCCAGGCGCAAGGTCAGTGACAATGGCCGGGTGCCCACCAGCCACATCACCATCCTGGACGGCTCCAGCCGCCGCAACAGCGGGCCGGCCAGCACAGGGGGCAGGGTCAACTCATCAAGGGACATCGCGGATCAAGTCTCCGGGCGCACGGGCCGGCGATCATAGCGCAGCCCGCGTCCGCCACCCTTAAGCCAGGCTTAAGATTTGACCTTCTGCAGCTTCAGGTTCAGCAGGCGCCAGTCGGCGTACCCGGACTCCTTGCCGGCCACTTGCTGCAGCGAGCAGTCGTAGCGGTAGCTGACATCGTCGCCGAGCATGTTGCGGGCGGTGACGGTGTTGCTGATGGTGTAGGTCTGATCCTTGTACCGCGTGCTCTGGGTCGAGGACGGATTGGCGATCACCGCCGAGGCGGGAAAGCGCATGGCGTTCATGATGAACGGCGCGCACATCACCGAGGCCAGCAGGGACTTGTCGGCGTTCGGGTCTTTGCCGATCCGCTTGCGCAGCGCGGCGAACTCTTTGCCTGCGGTGTCCTGCACCTTCTTCTCGGACACCGCTGCCGTCAGACGTTTACTGAAATTGGGTAGGAGCGCGGACTCGGGCGGCGAAGGCTCGTTCTGCGGTTCGCTGGCGACATAGGCCGGAAAGTCGTCGGACGCGGGAAGCAGCGCGACGTCGGGGGCCGGCTCGGCCTCCTGCTCCGCCACGTCCTCCTGCGCAGCCCTTTCAGGGCTATGCGCCGACGGGAACAGCGAAAAGGTGATCGACAGCATCACCAGGCCCACGATGAAACCGCCCGCCGCACCCACCAGGTTGCTGTAGATAAGGTTCCAGCCGCCGCGGTTCTTCACCACCCAGCGCCACATGAAACCCCAAGCCGCCACAAACACGAGTAAACGCAGAAACTCCATTCGATCCTTTCCTTAAATGCTCACGCCCATGATGTGCGCTGAAGATGGGCGGCAAGATAGCAAATCGAACGCGCCCGCGCCCTCGGTTGCAGTGATGTCGGTGATGTCTCTTTCTTGAGGCTGCATAAGGGCACTGATGGGAGCGGGGGCGTTTCAGCTCATGGGCCATGAGAAGATCGTCGGTGCGGACGGATTTCCGACAGTTGTCCGGGGGGCTGTTACAGAATGTCTTTCAGGTAGTGCTTGAGGGCAAGCAGGGGTTCATTCAACTGTTCCAACGACCGGGCCTGGCCGAGTGCTCCCGACAATCTGTTCAGTTCCCGCCCCATGGGACGTTCGGCGCCGCCGACGGCATCCAGCGCCAAGCCCAGGCACTCGTTCATCTTGAATTGGATGGTCTGCACGTCACCCCGGCGCACCAGCAGCTCGAACACGTCCTTCTGGTAATCGCCCATGACCAGGTCGTCCCGCAGAATCGGGCTCAGGCCTTCTTCCTCATACGCCAGCTTAAGGGAGAACAGCGCGACGGTTTCCAGTGATGATTCCATGGTGTGACTCCTTGCGCATCGTGCCGCAGGGCCATCGGCACTTTCCGGCAGGCGAAAAAAAGGCCTTGCGAAGCAAGACCCTTTCTAGGTGTGGGTGCCCCGAGGGGGAGGCGAAACTAACATTAACGCCTTGATAGGCATAGGTTGAATTGGATGCGCATCTGACTGTGCGCATGGTTTTGGCTTGACGTGTTCTTCTATATGGCAGATTGGGGACGACTGAGGCTCTTGGGTGAGAAGAAAGAATTTCTGAACGGGGGTTGACGCACAATTTCAATGCTGTAGTATTCGCCTCCCGCTGACGAGAGATCGAAAGCGCAAGTGGTTGAAGTTGAAAAAGA
>NZ_JBIVHR010000112.1:0-15166 GCF_044749305.1 Pseudomonas sp. NPDC089534
ACGAAGTGATCAGCGGCAACCCCAGCCAACTGCGCGGCTACACCGAGGTGGCGGGAGCAGTTATCCGCCTGCGGGTTACGGTACGAACGGCGCCTATGCCGGGGGAGCGGCTACGGCCCCTGCCTCGGCACAAGGCATGCTGTTCAACCAACTGCAACAGATGCAGGATCAGATTTCGCGCCAGCAAGGCGTGATCGAAGAACTGCAGAATCAGGTTGCGCGCATGAAGCAGGAATCCCTGGAGCGATACCAGGATCTTGATCGGCGCATAGGATCCGGCGGTGCACCTGCCGCGACTCCTGAGAATTCTTCTGCCGGTGGCGATGCAAGTGCCGCCGCCGGTGCTGCCGCAGGTGCCGGGGCTGCTGCCCAGGCACCTGCCGCGAGCAGCGAACCGGGTGATCCGGCCAAGGAAAAGCTGTATTACGATGCCGCTTTCGACCTGATCAAGGCCAAGGACTTCGACAAGGCCAGCCAGGCCTTCGCCGCGTTCCTGCGCAAGTACCCGAACAGCCAATACGCGGGCAACGCCCAGTACTGGCTGGGTGAAGTGAACCTGGCGAAGGGCGACCTGCAAGGCGCAGGTCAGGCGTTCGCCAAGGTTTCGCAGCTGTACCCCAAGCACGCCAAGGTGCCGGACTCGCTGTACAAGCTGGCTGACGTGGAACGCCGCCTGGGTCACACCGACAAGGTCAAAGGCATTCTGCAGCAGGTGGTTGCCCAGTATCCGGGCACTTCCGCCGCCCAGTTGGCCCAGCGTGACCTGCAGCGGATGTAAGGCTGCTCCCGTTTAGAAGAAACCCGCGCCTGTCGCGGGTTTTTTCGTTAGAATTCACGCCCTTTTCATGAAACACGCTTCTGGTGATCTACGCGTTGGCGGGGTGGCCTGAAGTGCCTGACGGAGGCGGACAGCCTGTTTAGCTGTTACGCCCGTGGCGACTATGCAAGACACATTGAGAATCACCGAAGTTTTCTACTCGTTGCAGGGGGAAACGCGGACTGCCGGGCTGCCCACGGTTTTCGTGCGCCTGACCGGATGCCCGTTGCGTTGCCAATACTGCGACAGCGCCTACGCCTTCAGCGGCGGCACCCTGCGCACCCTAGACGATATCCTCGAACAAGTGGCCGGCTTCCGTCCGCGCTACGTGTGCGTCACGGGCGGTGAGCCCCTGGCGCAGCCCAACGCCATTCCTTTGCTCAAGCAGCTATGCGACGCCGGTTACGAGGTTTCGCTGGAAACCAGCGGCGCCCTCGACATTTCGGCCGTCGATCCGCGGGTCAGCCGGGTGCTGGACCTGAAGACGCCGGGCTCGAAAGAGGCCCACCGCAACCGCTACGAAAACATCGAACTGCTGACGTCCAACGACCAGGTGAAGTTCGTCATCTGTTCGCGGGAGGACTACGACTGGGCGGTCTCCAAGCTGATCCAGCACGGCCTCGACCGCCGTGCCGGCGAAGTGCTGTTTTCCCCCAGCCACCATGACCTGAACGCACGGGACCTGGCGGACTGGATCGTGGCGGACAACCTGCCGGTTCGCCTGCAGCTGCAGTTGCACAAATATCTTTGGAACGACGAGCCGGGGCGCTGAGATGACTGAACAACTGAACACCACTGAAAAACGCGCGGTCATCCTGCTGTCGGGTGGCCTGGATTCCGCGACCGTCGTGGCGATGGCTCGTGCAGAGGGCTATAGCTGCTACACCATGAGCTTCGACTACGGTCAGCGCTCCCACGCCGAATTGCATGCTGCCGCTCGGGTGGCTCGTGATCTGGGCGTGATTGAGCATAAGGTGATCGGTCTGAACCTGAACGGCATGGGCGGTTCGGCCCTGACCGACAGCAGCATCGACATTCCGGAGGAGCTGGGCGAAGGCATTCCGGTGACTTACGTGCCGGCGCGCAACACCGTGTTCCTGTCGTTGGCATTGGGTTGGGCGGAAGTGCTCGGGGCTCGCGACATTTTCATCGGCGTCAACGCGGTGGACTATTCCGGTTACCCGGACTGCCGCCCCGAGTTCATCGAATCGTTCGAGCGCATGGCCAATCTGGCCACCAAAGCTGGCGTGGAAGGTAACGGATTCCGCATCCAGGCACCGCTGCAGAACCTAAGCAAGGCACAGATCGTTCAGGCCGGTGTGAAGCTGGGCGTGAATTACGGGCTGACCGTTTCTTGCTATCAGGCTGACGATGAAGGCCGTGCGTGCGGCAAGTGCGACAGCTGCCGACTGCGCGCAGACGGCTTCGCAGCGGCCGGAATCAGCGATCCAACCCCTTATTTTTGATTTTTTTCAAATTAGGTGTTGAATAGTCCTTAAAAATCAGTATTATACGCGCCACAACGAAGCGGGTCGTTAGCTCAGTTGGTAGAGCAGTTGGCTTTTAACCAATTGGTCGTAGGTTCGAATCCTACACGACCCACCATTTTTGAAACCAGTTCGCTGGAATTGAATCTTAAGATCAGACGCCAAAAGCTCTGTTCGCAGAAGGCGCCTTTGAAAGGTGCCTTTTTTTTACCGGGGTATAGCGCAGTCCGGTAGCGCGCCTGCTTTGGGAGCAGGATGTCAGGAGTTCGAATCCCCTTACCCCGACCATACAAAGAAATCCCCGCATCGAAAGATGCGGGGATTTTTTTTGCCCGCCGGAAACGCAATTTCATTCAAGTCATCGTACAACTTGCCGATAGCCCGCTAGCAAAAGGGGGCAGGCCGCCGTGCCGTTCGCCCCCCGATCCTGGCCAATACAAGAAAAAGGGCGTTCGTCATGTTGCTTCGTCAGTTGAACATTGCTCCCCGTGCCGCACTGGGTTTCGCTGTGATCGCGGTTTTGGTGGCGCTGCTCGGGGTGTTTTCGCTGGGACAGATGTCGAGCATCCGCGACAGCGAGGTCGCGGTGGAAACCCAGTGGTTACCCAGCATCCGCGGCGGTGACGAGATCCGCGAGATCATGCTGCGCATCCGCACCATCTCCTTGCGCATGGCGCTGGATCCGGATCCGAAGAACGTCGCCGCCTACCGCAGCCAGATGGACACCCGCGACAAGGAACTGAGCGAGAAAATCGCCGCCTACGACAGGCTGGTGGTCACCCCTGAGGGCCAGCAGTTGTACGACCAGTTCAAGAAAACCTTCGCCGCGTACCGCACCGGCATCGCCCAGTCCTTCGTCCTCGCCGAACAAGGCAAGCGCGATGAGCTGACCAAACTGCTGCTGGTCGACATGAAGACCGTGGTCGACGGCTCTGGCAAGCAGCTCAGCGACCTGGCGGACCTGTTCACCCGGCAGGTCGCCGCCGAGAGCCAGAACTCCGCCGCGCACTACGAGACCTCGCGCACCATCGTCAGCCTGTTCATCGTGCTGGCGGCGCTGGCGACCGTGGCGCTGGCGATGCTGCTGACCCGCAGCATCGTCCGCCCGCTGACCCGTGCGGTGGAGGCCGCAGAAAGCGTGGCCGGCGGCGATCTCACCCGTCCGATCGAAACCCTCGGCAACGACGAGGTCAGCCGCCTGCTCAAGGCGCTGGCGACCATGCAGCAGAACCTGCGCGAAACCCTGCAGGGCATCAGCGGCTCGGCCACGCAACTGGCCACCGCGGCCGATGAGCTGAATGCCGTCACCCTCGACAGCACCCAGGGGCTGCAGCAGCAGAGCAACGAAATCGAACAGGCGGCGACGGCGGTCAACGAGATGACCACGGCGGTGGAGGAGGTCGCGCGCAATGCCGTGTCCACCTCCGACGCCACACGCCAGTCCAGCGAATCGGCGCACCTGGGGCAGGAGCGCGTCGGCGAGACCGCCGAAGCCATCAATGCCCTGGCCAGTGAAGTGCAGCACACCGGCGAACTGGTGCAATCCCTGGCCGATCAGTCCCAGGACATCGGCAAGGTGCTGGATGTGATCCGGGCGATCGCCGAGCAGACCAACCTGCTGGCGCTAAACGCCGCCATCGAGGCGGCGCGGGCGGGCGAGAGCGGGCGGGGTTTTGCGGTGGTGGCCGACGAGGTGCGGGCGCTGGCCTACCGCACCCAGCAGTCGACCCAGGAAATCGAACAGATGGTGCAAGGCATGCGCAGCGGATCGAGCCTGGCGCTGGAATCGATGCAGGCCAGCGCCTCCCGGGCCGCCACGACGCTGGTGCTGGCCGAACGGGCGGGCGAGGCGCTGCAGACCATCACGGCCTCGGTGCACGAGATTCACGAGCGCAACCTGGTGATCGCCAGCGCCGCCGAAGAGCAGGCGCAAGTGGCGCGGGAAGTGGACCGCAACCTGGTGAACATCCGCGACCTGTCGGTGCGCTCGGCGGCCGGGGCCGACCAGACCAGCGCTTCCAGCCATGAGCTGTCGCAATTGGCCAATGCCTTGCAGGGCATGGTGCAGCGCTTCCGCCTCTGACTTCTGCGGGCACGAAAAAGCCGCGCTTCTCGCCGGAGAATGCGCGGCTGTGTGTCGGATGTCAGGCGGGCAATCAGGCGCCGTCTTGATCCTTCAGGTGTTCGAACAGGCCTTTGGGCATTTTCTTGCCGTTGGCTTCGAAGTTGGCTTTGACGTTGTTGTACGCCTCCTGCTCGTCGATGAAGCCGTCATGGTTGGTGTCGATCTTGTCGAAGTCGGACTTCGGCGCGACCTTCAGGAACTCGGCGCGGGACACCTTGCCGTCGCCATCGGTGTCGGTCTTGGCCATCGAGGCATCGCCGCATTTGCCTTCGCCGCATTTGCCTTCCGGCGTCTTCACCGAGGTTTCGGCGGAGGCGACCATGTAGCCCTGGGTCAGCGGCTGGGCGGCGAACACCGAGCCGGACAGCATCAGGCCACCGGCCAGCACGGCGCCGACCAGGCCAATGGAGTTCTTGCCGATTTTCGAGGTACGGGACATTGCATTCTCCTACGGTTGCTCAGTGCAACCACGCGTTAAGGGCATTTGCCGGCGCGGGTGCGCTCGGGTGTGGCCATTAGGCGGCGCCGATGTATCGCGACTGTGTCGCGGGGCGGGGCGTTTGTAAGCGAAGGCGGGAAATGCGGGGGCGGGATACAGTGAGAAACAGAGGTTCGGGCGCGGGTCGGACAATGAGGGTTTGATCCAGACCAACGTCGGCTTCACCGACGCCATCGCCAGCAGGCTGGCTCCCACAGGGTTGGGTGGGTGAATTCAGGGTCTGCGGCCACAGCGTGGGAGCCAGCTTGCTGGCGATGGCGTCGGTCCAGGCGAGATCAATTCGTCTGGATCACCGCATCGCCAGCAGGCTCGCGCCTACAGCTGCTGCATCAATGCAGCTTCAGGCGCGGCTCGGTGCCCCGGCCGATCTTGCTGCCCAGCATCAGCATCGCCGTGCGGAACGGCCCGTACAGCGCCATCTGGTGCATGCGGTACAGCGACACGTAGAACATCCGCGCCAGCCAGCCCTCCAGCATCACGGTGCCGGTCAGGTTGCCCATCAGGTTGCCCACCGCCGAGAAGCGCGACAGGGAAATCAGCGAGCCGTAGTCGGTGTACTTGTACTCCGGCAGGGCCTTGCCTTCGATCCGCAGCTTCAGCGACTTGGCCAGCAACGACGCTTGCTGGTGCGCGGCCTGGGCGCGGGGCGGCACGTTGCGGTCCGTGCCCGGTTGCGGGCAGGCGGCGCAGTCGCCGAAGGCGAAGATGTTCTCGTCGCGGGTGGTCTGCAGCGTCGGCAGCACCTGCAGCTGGTTGATGCGGTTGGTCTCCAGGCCGTCGATGTCCTTGAGGAAGCCCGGCGCGCGGATCCCGGCGGCCCAGACCTTGAGGCTGGCCTTGATCTGGCTGCCGTCGGCGGTGATCAGGCTGTCGGCGGTGACTTCGCTGACCGACGCGTTGGTCATCACGTTGACCCCGAGCTTTTCCAGGGTCTTGTGCACCGGACCGCTGATCCGCTCCGGCAGGGCCGGCAATACCCGCGGGCCGGCTTCGATCAGGGTGATGTGCATGTTTTCCGGCTTGATCCGGTCAAGGCCGTAGGCCGCCAGTTCATGGGCGGCGTTGTGCAGTTCGGCCGCCAGTTCGACGCCGGTGGCGCCGGCGCCGACGATGGCTACGCTGATCTGCTCGTCGCTTTCGTTCTGGCCGGCATGGGCGCGCAGGTAGTGGTTGAGCAGTTGCTGGTGGAAGCGTTCGGCCTGTTTGCGGGTGTCGAGGAACAGGCAGTGCTGCGCCGCGCCCTGGGTGCCGAAGTCGTTGGTGGTGCTGCCGACGGCGATCACCAGCGAGTCGTAGGGCACTTCACGGGCGGGCACCAGTTCGATGCCGTTTTCGTCGTAGGTGGCGGCCAGCTGGATTTTCTTCGCGGCACGGTCGAGCCCGCTCATGCGCCCGAGCTGGAACTCGAAGTGGTTCCATTTCGCCTGGGCGACATAGTTGAGTTCGTCTTCGGAGGAGTTCAGCGATCCGGCGGCCACTTCGTGCAGCAGCGGTTTCCAGATGTGGGTCAGGTTGGCGTCGACCAGCATGACGCTGGCGGTGCCGCGCTTGCCCAGGGTCTTACCCAGACGGGTAGCCAACTCCAGGCCGCCGGCGCCGCCGCCGACAATGACAATACGATGGGACATGGGAACAACTCGCAAGGCTAAAGGAAATCGTTGTCGTAGTTACCCGAGCGAGCGCAAGGCAGCTCATAGCGTCAGGTAACTGATGAGTCGGCTCAACAGGCCGAGGCCGACGGTCACCGCCACCACCAGCACCAGGAACATCCACGGCCGGAAGGGCCGGCGCTCGACACGGTGCTGGGACAGTTGCAGGTACTCTTCGACATGCTTCTGGTCATCGGGGTTCAGGCGGCTGGTCATGTGAGGCCTCGTCAGGGATAGACGTTGCTGAATGCGCAGACGTTACAGCGGTTTGCCTGCGCGCGTTGAACGGCGCAGGTCATCCGGGCGAATGATTGCGCTTTTTTAACATCCGACCGCTGTTTGCGCCATCCTGCCAAGGGCTAAAGGCTGATGCCGACGTCGAACACGATGCTGCGCCCCAGGTTGCCGCGCAGGAAGTCCGGTGCGTCCGGGTGGGCGAACAGCACCCGGGCGAAGGTCGGCCCGACCAGCGAGAGCGAGCGCCAGCCCTGACGCAGGTACTCGGTCGGCGGCGGAAAGTGGCTGTTCAGGTCCAGCACTTCGCGCTTGAGGCTGGCGAAGGCGATGATGTCCAGCTCCCCCAGATCCATCCCGCGTTCCTTGTAGTTGTGGGCCTTCTTGCGCAGGGTCGGAGCCAGGCGCAGGAGGAACTCGTTGGCCGGGATCCGCCGCGGCTTGGCTTCGCGGCGCACCAGTTGGCTCAAGGAAAACGCGCTGCGCCGGCGTTGCAGTTCGTCGCGCCATTCGTCGTTGAGCCGGCGGCCTTCGTCGAGCACGAAGAACACCTCGAAATTGGCGTCGCGGAACAATACATCCGGCGGCTCCCCGGCGGGGGCGAACTCGTCGGCCCGATAGGGAATGTTCAGGCCTTGCAGCAGGCGCTGGCAGACCCAACGCTCACGCTCCCATTTGCGGGCATTGGACAGGAAGGCGTTGGCTTGCTCGGCCGCGATGGTCAGCAGGCGCAGGTAGTCTGAGTCATCCATAGGCCCAAGCTTAGCGTTCAAATGCGACAGGCAGATAGATTTGCGTCGGTTCGTCCTCGGTAGGCGCGAGCATGCTCGGCGGATTCATCGGCAGAGGCCTCATCGCCAGCAGGCTGGCTCCCACAGGGTTTGCGGCGCGCTCAGGCCTTGCGTTGAGCAGCGTTGCGGGGGTGTAGACTGCCACAGCTGCCGCCAGGGAATTTGTCGCAAGGGATGAGGGAATCATGATCGGTGCCGAACTGCTGTCTTCCACGAGCCTGACCCTGGGCTGGCTGATCTATCTGCCGGTCCTGCTGTGGGCGGTCTGGAGCGCCTCGTGGGTCGAGCTGTTCAGCGACAGCCGGCGCCAGCACTTGCTGTTCGGCACGGTGTTCGCGCTGTTCCTGCTGTGGCTGGTGCGCAGGGATTTCGACACCGGCGTGTCCTACCACTTCATCGGCATGACGGCGGTGACGCTGCTGCTGGATTGGCCCCTGGCGGTCGTCGGCGGGGTGGTGGCGCAGGCCGGGCTGGTGCTGCTCGGGCGCCAGGACATGGCGGCGGTGGGGGTCAACGGGACGTTGCTGATCCTGCTGCCGGTGCTCGTCACCGAAGGCGTGGCGAGCCTGGTCGAGCGCGCCCAGCCGCGCAACCCGTTCGTGTACATCTTCTGTTCCGGTTTCTTCGCCGCTGCGCTGGCGGCGCTGCTGTGCCTGACGGCGAGCCTGGCGCTGCTGTGGTACGACGGCCTGTTCGCCCTGCCGGAATGGCTGGAGGACTTCATCGGCTACCTGTGGCTGCTCATCTTTCCCGAGGCGTTCATCAACGGCATGGTGATTAGCGCGCTGGTGGTGTTCTGCCCGGAGTGGCTGGAGACCTTCAACCGCACCCGCTACCTTTCGGCGCCCTGGAAGGACGACGACCCCAAGTCTTGATCCACATCAAACCCAGCGCCCGCCGTGCCTTCATGCTCGTTCGAATTCCTTCAGGAGCGATCGGCATGAGCGTTTACGAGTGGGCGAGGCAGGAGTTGCGTCAGAGTCTGGACATGGCGCAGGAGGTGGGGTTCGATCCGGGGCTGAGCCTGCGGGCCTTGCTCAGTGCGGTGGTGCAGCAGAGCAAGGCGGTGCGCAACGCCGAAGACCTGGCCGACGAGCTGCGCTTTCTGGCGGAAAACCTCGACGACGGTCAGGACTACGGTTTCATGCGGCCCTGACGGCGGGTCAGTGGCGCGGATCGAAATCGCCGGAGAACAGCTCATCCTCGGCGTCCGGGGCGACCGGAATCTTGTGCTCCTCCGAGGCCCAGGCGCCGAGGTCGATCAGTTTGCAGCGGTCCGAGCAGAACGGCCGGTTGACGTTGCCGGCCACCCATTCCACAGGGGCGCCGCAGGTCGGGCAGTTGACGGTTGGGGTCTGGCTCATGACTGGCCTCCGGATAAAGTCAGGTAAAAGTGATGCAGGCGCTCGACCTCGCTGTGCAGCCAGGCGAGGTCGCGGTCGTTGACCACCACATCGTCGGCATGGCTCACGCGGTCTTCGCGGCTGGACTGGGCCTTGAGGATCGCCTGGACCTGCTCCTCGCTGGTCTGGTCGCGTTGCAGGGTACGGGCGATCTGCAGGTCTTGCGGGGCGTCGATCACCAGGATCCTGCGGGTCATCGCATATTGCCCCGACTCGATCAGCAGCGGCGAGACCAGGATCGCATAAGGCGACTGCGCCAGCGCCAGGTGATGGGCGATTTCCTCGGCGATCAGCGGATGCAGCAGCGCTTCGAGCCAGCGGCGCTCTTCGGGCACCTCGAAGATCAGTTTGCGCAGGGCCGCGCGGTTCAGCGTGCCGTCCGCCTGCAGCACGCCGGGGCCGAAGTGTTCGGCGATCGTCGCCAGCGCCGGGCGCCCCGGCTCGACCACCCAGCGCGCCGCGTGGTCGGCGTCCACCACGTGGATGCCGAGGTCGATGAAGTGTTGGGCGGCCGCGCTCTTGCCGCTGCCGATGCCGCCGGTCAGGCCGAGAATCCAGGGTTTTTCCACAGGGGTATTCATTTCAAACCGACAAACTGCCAATAGAAGGCGGTCATTTGACCACCCCAGAGCATGGCAATCCAGCCGGCAATCGCCAGATACGGCCCGAACGGGATCGGCGTCGACGCGTCGCGGTCGCGCAGCCGCAGCAGAATGATGCCGATGACCGCGCCCACCAGCGACGACAGCAGGATGGTCAGCGGCAGGATCTGCCAGCCGCCCCAGGCGCCCAGCATCGCCAGCAGCTTGAAGTCGCCGTGGCCGATGCCGTCCTTGCCGGTGAGCAGCTTGAACAGCCAGAACACCGACCACAGCGCCAGGTAACCGGCCACCGCTCCCCACAGCGCATCGTGCAGCGTCGCGAACACGCCGAAGCTGTTGGCGATCAGGCCCAGCCACAGCAACGGCAGCACCAGCACGTCGGGCAACAGTTGGTGCTCGGTGTCGATCAGGCTCATCGCCAGCAGGCCCCAGGTCAGGACGGTCAGCAGGCACGCGGGCCAGCCGAACCCCAGGTGCCAGGCGATGAAGGCCGAGAGCAGGCCGCAGGCCAGCTCCGTCAGCGGATAGCGCTTGCCGATGGGCGCGGCGCAGGCTGAGCAGCGTCCGCGCAGCCACAGGTAGCTGAGCACGGGAATGTTCTCCCAGGCCCGGATGCGGTGGGCGCAATGCGGGCACTGCGAAGGCGGCAGCATCAGGTTGTAGGTGGGCGGCGGCGTTTCCTCGGGCATCCCCAGAATGTCCTGGGCCTGCTGGCGCCATTCGCGCTCGAGCATTCTCGGCAGGCGCCAGACCAGCACGTTGAGGAAGCTGCCGACCACCAGGCCCAGCAGCAGGGCGGTGAAGACAAACGCCAGCGGATAAAGGGCAAACAGTTCGTCGAAGGGCATGTCAGATCGCTGAGCCGAGTTGGAAGATCGGCAGGTACATGGCCACGACCAGACCGCCGACGATCACCCCGAGCACCACCATGATGAACGGCTCCATCAGGCTGGTGAGGTTGTCGACCATGTTATCCACTTCGTCCTCGTAAAACCCGGCGACCTTGTCGAGCATCTCGTCGAGGGCGCCGGACTCCTCGCCGATGGCGGTCATCTGCACCGCCATGTTGGGGAACACGCCGGTGGTGCGCATCGAGAAGTTCAGCTGCATGCCGGTGGACACGTCCTGGCGGATGCGCAGCACCGCGTTCTTGAACACCACGTTGCCGGTGGCGCCGGCCACCGAGTCCAGCGCCTCGACCAGCGGCACGCCGGCGGCGAATGTGGTCGACAGGGTGCGGGCGAACCGCGCCACGGCGGACTTGTACATCAGCGTGCCCACCAGCGGCAGCTTCAGCAGCCAGGCGTCCCGGCGGTCGCGCAGGGCCTGGGAGCGCTTCAGCGCATGGCGGGTGCCGAAGAACGCGGCGACCAGTGCGCCGAGGATCGCCCACCACCATTGCTGCATGAACTCCGAGAGGCCGATCACCATCAGGGTGAAGGCCGGCAGCTCGGCGCCGAACCCGGAGAACACCGACTGGAACTGCGGCACCACCTTGACCAGCAGGATCCCGGTGACCACCGCCGCCACCAGCACCACGGCGGCGGGGTAGGTCATGGCTTTCTTGATCTTGGCCTTGAGGCTTTCGCTCTTTTCCTTGTAGGTGGCGACCCGTTCGAGCAGGGTGTCGAGGGCCCCGGACTGCTCGCCGGCATCCACCAGGTTGCAATAGAGCTCATCGAAATGCTGCGGTTTCTTGCGCAGGGCGGCGGCGAAGCTGTTGCCGGCGGCGACTTCCTGTTTCACCTCGTCCACCAGTTTGCGCATGGCCGGGTTCTCGAAGCCCTCGCCGATGATGTCGAAGGACTGCAGGAGCGGCACGCCGGCCTTCATCATGGTCGCCATCTGGCGGGTGAACAGCGCGATATCCTGGGCCTTGATGCGCTGGGCGAAGCTGAGCAGCGAGGCGGATTTCTTGCGCACCTTGCCGGGGTTGATCCCTTGCTTGCGCAATTGCGCCTTGACCAGCGCCGGGTTCTGCCCGCTCAACTCGCCGGTGACCTTGCCGCCTTTCTTGTCCGTGCCTTCCCAGGCGTACACGCTGATTTTCGCTGCCTTGACCGCCATGTTCAGTCCTTGGTGACCCGGTTGATTTCCTCAAGGCTGGTGATGCCTTGCATGGCCTTGATCAGGCCGGAGGTGCGCAGGTCGTCGAAGCCGTCCCGGCGCATCTGCGTGTCGATCTCCAGCGAGTTGCCCTCGGCCATGATCAGCCGCTGCAGTTCGGCGGTGTTCTTCACCACTTCATAGATGCCCACCCGCCCCTTGTAGCCGCCGTTGCAGTGATCGCATCCGGCGGGTTCATAGAGGGTGAAATGGCCGATGCGTTCCTCGGGGAAGCCTTCCTTGAGCAGGGTTTCACGGGGGATCTCGGCGGGGCGCCGGCAATGGCCGCACAGCTTGCGCGCCAGGCGCTGGGCGATGATCAGGCTGACCGACGTGGCGATGTTGAAGCCGGGAACGCCCATGTTGCGCAGGCGGGTCAACGTCTCGGCGGCGCTGTTGGTGTGCAGGGTGGAGAGCACCAGGTGCCCGGTCTGCGCGGCCTTGATGGCGATTTCCGCGGTTTCGAGGTCGCGGATCTCGCCGACCATGATCACGTCCGGGTCCTGGCGCAGGAAGGAGCGCAGGGCCTGGGCGAAATCCATCCCCTGTTTCGGGTTGACGTTGACCTGGTTGATGCCTTCCATGTTGATCTCCACCGGGTCTTCGGCGGTGGAGATGTTGATGTCGACGGTGTTGAGGATGTTCAGCCCCGTGTACAGCGACACGGTCTTGCCCGAGCCGGTGGGGCCGGTGACCAGGATCATGCCCTGGGGCTGCTTGAGGGCTGCCATGTACAGGTCTTTCTGCTCCGGCTCGTAGCCGAGGGCGTCGATGCCGATCTGCGCGCTGGAGGGGTCGAGGATCCGCATCACCACCTTTTCGCCCCAGAGGGTGGGCAGGGTGTTGACCCGGAAATCGATCGACTTGCTCTTGGACAGGCGCATCTTGATCCGGCCGTCCTGGGGCTTGCGGCGTTCGGAGATGTCGAGGCTGGCCATCACCTTCAGGCGCGCGGCGATCCGGCCGGCCAGCTGGATCGGCGGGCGGGCGGCTTCACGCAGGATGCCGTCGGTGCGCATCCGCACCCGGTAGTTCTTCTCGTAGGGCTCGAAATGCAGGTCGGACGAGCCGCTCTTGATCGCATCCAGCAGCATCTTGTGGACGAAGCGCACCACGGGGGCGTCGTCGGCGTCGAGCCCGCCGATGGCGTCGTGGCGGTCGTCATCGACGGATTCGACATCCAGGCCGTCGAGGTCGACGTCGGCCATTTCCTCAAGGCCGGTGGCGTGGGTGTCGAAGAACTTTTCGATCGCGTCGGTGAGCTTGTCGTCCTCCACCAGGATGGCTTCGGTGTTCAGCCCGGTGCTGAACTGGATGTCGTTGATCGCCTGGTGGTTGCTCGGGTCGGAGATCCCCACGAACAGCTTGTTGCCGCGTCGCCACAGGGGCAGCGCATGGTGCTGGCGCACCAGTTTTTCGCTGACCAGGCCTTTGGGCTGGGTTTCCCTGTCCAGGCAATTGAGGTCGAGGTACGCGACACCGAAATGCTCCGAGGCGATTTCGGCGATCTGCCAGCTCTTCACCAGTTTGTTCTGCACCAGGTAGCTGACCAGCGACAGGCGGCTGCGCTGGGCCTGCTGCCAGGCTTGCTGGGCACTTTTTTCCGTCAGCAGTTCGGCCTGCACCAATTGCTTGGCCAGACCGCTCAGAGCGATGTCATTCATGGGAATCCCGGACACAGACAGTTCATGACTTATAGCCTAGACAAGTGACAGCGCCAAACACGCGGGGTGCAGGTGACAAAAAGTGTCAGATAGTGCGGTTCAAGGATGTAGGAAGCCCTGTGCGCTGGGCACCCATGCCCAGCGAACAGGGCTTGCGAAGGTTTGGCACGGGCTGTGCTGAGCCCTGTTCAGATCATGAGATTCCGACTCATGCAAGGAGCGTGTCTATGAATAAACAACAAGGTTTCACTCTGATCGAGCTGCTGATCGTCGTGGCGATCATCGGCATCCTGGCGACCGTCGCGCTGCCGCAATACTCCAAGTACCAGGCACGCTCGAAGGTGACGGCGGGTCTGGCCGAGATCAGCGCCATGAAGGTGCCGTTCGAGGACACCATCAATCAAGGCACCGACCCGACGCTGACGCTGGTGGCCGGCAGCGCCACGGCGACCACTTCCAATTGCGGCACGCTGGCGGCCTCGGGCACCGCCTCGACCGGGGCAGGCACCATCACCTGCACGCTGGCCAACGCGCCGGGCCCGGTGCTGGGCAAGACCATCACCCTGACCCGCACCGCCGCCACCGGCTGGAGCTGCGCGACCACGGCGGCACAGGACTACGCGCCGAAAGGCTGCACCGGGACCTGATGGTTGCGATGCGTCACCCGAATGCCCCGCCTTGCGGGGCATTCTGTTTTCCGGGCATCGAAAAAGCCTGAATTTTTCAGTGCCTTAGGAACTTTTCAGAAATCCGCAAGTTGCATGCAGAACGGATCGCGGTCATGCAAATTGCATGATTCCGTCGCATCAATGCATTTATAACTTATTGATTTTTAACGATTTATTTTTTGATGGAAATTGGCACAGCGTTCGCAACATCTCCAGTACCCTGCTGACAAGAAGCGCAGCAGACTTTCCAGAAGAACAGGAGTTACTCGTATGAAGAAGTTCGCTATCACTGCCGCTGCTGCTACCGCGCTGACTCTGACCATGGCCACCGGCGCATTCGCCCAGTCCACCCAGACCGCTCAGGCGCCCATGACGCTGGCAGCCGGCGAAATGACCAAGGCCAAGGAAGCCACTTCCGATACCTGGATCACCACCAAGGTCAAAGCTGACCTGGTCACCGAAAAAGGCATTCCGGGCACCGACATCAAAGTCGAAACCAACAAAGGCGTGGTGTCCCTGTCGTCGACCGTCGCCGTGACCGATTCGCAGAAAGAGATGGCGGTCGCCATCGCCAAGAAAATCAAAGGCGTCAAGGCGGTTTCCGCCGACGGCCTGAAAGCCGAGTAAGGCAAGGCTTCTCGCCTGGACGGGAGAAGGCGCGACAGGCGGGCCGTGCAATACGTCTGCCGCACTTGAAGTTCATGCGAACGGCCACAGGGAGTGGCCACTGCGGGCCCCGGCTGATTGCCGGGGCCCGTTTCGTTTTGGGTCAACGCATAGCCGCATGTCTTGATTACCGCATCGCCAGCAGGCTGGCTCCCACAGGGTTCAGCAGCGGCCGCAGATTCTGTGTGCACCGCAAAAGCCTGCGGGAGCTGGTTTGCCAGCGATGAGGCCAGCACTGCGGCATCGGTGTTGCCTGACCCGCCGCCATCGCCGGCAAGCCGGCTCCCTCAGGGTTCGGCAGCGGCCGCAGATTCTGTGTGCACCGCAAAAGCCTGTGGGAGCTGGCTTGCCAGCGATGAGGCCAGCACTGCGGCATCGGTGTTGCCTGATCCGCCGCCATCGCCAGCAGGCTGGCTCCCACAGGGTTCAGCAGCGGCCGCAGATTCTGTGTGCAC
>NZ_JBIVHR010000112.1:15262-16658 GCF_044749305.1 Pseudomonas sp. NPDC089534
GCACCGCAAAAGCCTGTGGGAGCTGGCCTGCAAGCGATGAGGCCAGCACTGCGGCATCGGTGTTGCCTGACCCGCCGTCATCGCCGGCAAGCCGGCTCCCGCAGGGTTCAGCAGCGGCCGCAGTTCTGTGCCCACCGCAAAACCTGTGGGAGCTTGCCTGCAAGCGATGAGGCCATCAGAGCCATGGGGGGATTTCAGTTGCCGCGCTTGCTGTTGATCTGCTTCAGGCGGTTGCCCTCGAAGCGCAGGTATTGGTACATGCCGTTGCTCGGGCCGTAGGTCCATTCCTCGACCTGAAACTCCTCGCGGCGGTTGGCGCTGCGCTTGTAGCCCAGCAGGTCGCGGCTGAGCGGCTCGCCGCACTTCTGCAGCACTTCGCTGGCGCGGTCGCCGAGACTGACCAGCTGGCTGCCGCAGCGCAGGGTGTCGGACGCGTACGCCTGGCCTGCGGCCAGCGCCAAGAGGAGTGCGATCAGCCATTTGCGGTTCATCATTCGGCATCCAGATGCATTTGCGTCACCACCCGGCCATCGCTTTCCGCTTCGCCGAGGTTGGCGTCGATGAAGTACACACGGTCGTCGGCCAGTTGGCCCTTGTCCACCAGGTAGTCCTTGATGCTGCTGGCACGGTCCTGACCGAGCTGGCGCAGCAGGACGTCGCTGGAGCTCCAGAACTTGATCACGTCATCGCGCATCTTCGCGGTGCGCTCTTCCTTGCCAAGATCCTTCCATTCGGCCGGTGGCTGGGTCTTCAGGCGGGTGCGGTAGATGCCTTCGAGCAACGGCCCTTTCTCGCCGTCCGGCACCTGCAGCAGGGAGGCCTGGGCCGGCACCTTGTCGCCCCGGCGCTGGAGCATCTTGTAGTAGTTGTACTGGTATTCGCGCTCCAGGCGCTGCTCGGCGATGAGCGGGCCGTCGCTGCTCTTGGCGGCGGTGCCTTCGATTTCCAGGCGCAGGGCCGGGCGTTCCTTGAGCGCCTGGGACAGCTTGACCAGCGCCGCTTCGGCGTCCTTGCTCAGCTCGCTGGAGCCGGGCGCGAACGACACGCTGCCGAGGTCCTCCGAACCGCCGCCGCTGACCAGGCCGCCGATCAGTTTGAACGGCGCGGCGGCGGCCTTGACGATCAGGTTGCGCAGGGTCTGCCAGACGATCGGCATCACGCTGAACTGCGGGTTGTTCAGGTCGCCGCTGACCGGCAGCTCGATGGAGATCTTGCCGTCCACGTCCTTGAGCAGGGCGATCGCCAGTTTCAGCGGCAGGCTCACGGCGTCCGGGCTGTCGACCTTTTCGCCCAGCTGCAGTTGCTCGACCACCACCTTGTTCTCGGCCTTGAGCTGGCCCTTGGTGATCAGGTAGTGCAGGTCGAGGTTGAGCCGGCCCTTGCGGATCCGGTAGCC
>NZ_JBIVHR010000113.1:0-16649 GCF_044749305.1 Pseudomonas sp. NPDC089534
CGGCGGCATCCTGGGCGGCATCTCCTCCGGCCAGCCGATCGTTGCGCACCTGGCGCTGAAGCCGACGTCGAGCATCACCACGCCGGGCCGCTCCATCGACATCCACGGCAACCCGGTGGACGTGATCACCAAGGGCCGCCACGACCCGTGCGTCGGCATCCGCGCCACGCCGATCGCCGAGGCGATGATGGCCATCGTGCTGATGGACCACCTGCTGCGCCACCGCGGGCAGAACGCCGACGTGAAGGTGAGCACTCCGGTGCTGGGCCAGCTCTGATGGGTCATCTGACGGCCGCCGTGGCCTGACGGCATGGCGGCGCTCCCGTACTGGCGGCTGTCCAGTTTCTATCTCTTCTATTTCGCCTTGCTCGGCTCGACGGCGCCGTTCCTGGCGCTGTACTTCGATCATCTGGGGTTCAGCGCCGCGCGCATCGGCGAGCTGGTGGCGATCCCGATGCTGATGCGCTGCGTGGCGCCGAACATCTGGGGCTGGCTGGGCGACCGCACCGGCAGGCGCCTGGCCATCGTGCGCTTCGGTGCGGCGTGCACGCTGCTGACGTTCTCGCTGATCTTCGTCAGCAAGAGCTACGCCTGGCTGGCGATGGTCATGGCGCTGCACGCGTTCTTCTGGCACGCGGTGCTGCCGCAGTTCGAGGTCATCACCCTGGCGCACCTGCAAGGCCAGACCTCCCGCTACAGCCAGATCCGCCTGTGGGGCTCCATCGGTTTCATCATCACCGTGGTCTTGCTGGGCCGGCTGTTCGAATGGCTGAGCCTGGACATCTACCCGGCGGCGCTGGTGCTGATCATGGCCGGCATTGTCCTCAGCAGCCTGTGGGTGCCCAACGCGCAGCCGGCCCAGGGCGACCGGCCGACGGGGGAGGGCTTTCTCAAGCAGTTGCGCAGCCCCGGCGTGCTGGCGTTCTACGCCTGCGTGGCGCTGATGCAGATGAGCCACGGGCCGTATTACACGTTCCTGACCCTGCACCTCGAACGCCTGGGCTACAGCCGTGGCGTGATCGGCATGCTGTGGGCGGTGGGCGTGGTCGCCGAAGTGCTGATGTTCATGGCCATGAGCCGGATCCTGGCGCGCTTTTCCCTGCGCCGGGTGCTGATGGCCAGTTTTCTGCTGGCGGCGCTGCGCTGGCTGCTCTTGGGCTCCTTCGCCGAATTCCTCTGGGTGCTGCTGTTCGCCCAGGCGCTGCACGCCGCCACGTTCGGCAGCTTTCACGCCGCTGCCATCCAGTTCGTGCAACGTAGCTTCGGCGCCCGCCAGCAAGGCCAGGGCCAGGCGCTGTACGCCGCGCTGGCCGGCACCGGCGGCGCGCTCGGCGCGCTGTACGCCGGGTACAGCTGGAACGCCCTCGGCGCGACATTGACCTTTAGTATCGCAAGCCTCGCAGCCTTCGCCGCTGCCGTTATCATTGCCACTCGAATGCAAGAGGACAGGCCATGAGCCTTACCCGTGAACAGCTCGCCCAGCAGATCATCGACGCCGGGCGCTTCCTTTATGGCCGCGGCTGGTCGCCGGCCACCAGCAGCAATTACTCGGCGCGCCTGTCGCCGACCGAGGCGCTGCTGACCGTGTCCGGCAAGCACAAGGGCCAGCTCGGCCAGGACGACGTGCTCGCCACCGACCTGGCCGGCAACAGCCTGGAGCCGGGCAAGAAACCGTCCGCCGAAACCCTGCTGCACACTCAGCTCTACGTCTGGCGCCCGGACATCGGCGCGGTGCTGCACACCCATTCGGTCAACGCCACGGTGCTGTCGCGCCTGACGCCCGGCGACTTCATCGATTTCGAAGACTACGAGCTGCAGAAGGCCTTCAGCGGCGTTTCGACCCACGAGTCCCGGGTGCGGGTGCCGATCTTCGACAACGACCAGGACATTGCGCGCCTGGCCGCCAAGGTGCAGCCTTGGCTGGACGCCCACCCCGACTGCGTCGGGTACCTGATCCGTGGCCACGGCCTCTACACCTGGGGCGCGCAGATGAGCGACGCGCTGCGCCAGATCGAGGCCTTCGAATTCCTGTTCGAATGCGAGCTCAAGACCCGCAGCCTATTGAACCGTTAACGGCAGACGCCGCCAACGTCGCCGACCGCCTGATGCAGCGCTGCGCCCCACCGGTGTCCACAAACCGGACGGCGCGGCCGAAACCGAGGAATCGCCCCATGAGCAGCCTGTCCGTCTATCACGTATCCAGCCCCGAGATTCCGAACAAGGTGCTGACCCATTTCGAAGACATCGCCGCGACCCTGGCCGAGCAGGGCGTGCGCTTCGACCGCTGGCAGGCCGCCACGAAGATCGAGCCCGGCGCCAGCCAGGAAGAGGTCATCGGCGCCTACCGCGAGCAGATCGACAAACTGATGACCGAGCGCGGCTACATCACCGTCGATGTGATCAGCCTCAACAGCGACCACCCGCAGAAGGCCGAACTGCGCGCCAAGTTCCTCGACGAGCACCGCCACGGCGAAGACGAAGTGCGCTTCTTCGTCGCCGGCCGAGGCTTGTTCACCCTGCACATCGACGACTACGTGTACGCGGTGCTGTGCGAAAAGAACGACCTGATTTCGGTGCCCGCCGGCACCAAACACTGGTTCGACATGGGCGAGCACCCGCATTTCGTCGCGATCCGCCTGTTCAACAACCCCGAAGGCTGGGTCGCCAACTTCACCGGCGAAGACATCGCCGGCCGTTTCCCGCGCCTGGAGGACTGAGCCGATGTCGATCAAGGTCATCCTCACCGATATCGAAGGCACCACCAGTGCGGTGAGCTTCGTGTTCGATGTGCTGTTCCCGTACGCGGCCGAACATTTGCCGGATTTCGTCCGGCGCAACGCCGCACGGGCCGATGTCGCCGAGCAGATCGACGCCGTGCGCCGTGACAGCGGCGAGCCGCAGGCCGATGTCGAGCGCGTCATCGCGATCCTGCTGGGCTGGATCGCCGAAGACCGCAAGGCCACGCCGCTCAAGGCATTGCAGGGCATGGTCTGGGAGCAGGGCTATCAGGCCGGGCAACTGAAGGGGCATGTCTATCCGGATGCCGTCGAGGCGCTCAAGCGCTGGCATCAGGCGGGCCATCAACTGTTCGTGTACTCCTCCGGCTCGATCCAGGCGCAGAAACTGATCTTCGGCTGCTCGGAGGCGGGGGACCTGACGCCGCTGTTCGACGGCTACTTCGACACCACGTCGGGGCCCAAGCGTGAAGAACAGTCCTACCGCAACATTCAACAGGCCATCGGCGTCGAGCCGCAGGAGATCCTGTTCCTGTCGGACATCGTCCAGGAACTCGATGCCGCCCAGGCCGCCGGCCTCAAGACCTGCGGCCTGGCCCGCGACGGCGGCGAACTGGAAGGGCACGTGACCGTCGACAGCTTCACCGGCATCGAACCGGAAGCGTTCTGACCCCAGACCCGCGCAAAAGCAAACAGGCCGTGAAGCGAACCTTCACGGCCTGTTTGCTTTTGCGGTCGGGTTACAGCGAGTGATACGTCGGCAGGGCAAAGCGCTGCTGGCTCTGCAGCATGGAGATCTGCGGCAGTTCGCTGGCCTGTTCGGCCAGGTCGCGGCGGATCGCGCTGATCGCCCACGACAGTTGGTCGCCGTTGTGCAACTGCTGATACGTGAGCGCCCGCTTGAACACCTTGCCTTCACCATCGCGCAGCGTCAGCAGGATGCCGCCGTCGGGGCGTGCCTGGGTGGTGACGTTGTACTGGGAGAACAGGGAGGAGAATTTTTCTTGGATCAGGCTCATGTCGTTCAGCTCCGTATGCACATGAATGGCAAGCATGCACAGAGGGTTGCAGCGATTGTGCCAGCATTCCTGTTTTTAAAAATCCTTATAAATCAACAGTTTAAAAATAATCTGCGATGCGGTTGTCGTGCAATCTGCATGAATGGCCATCGTGCATCCTGCATTTTGCGGGATCGCGAGCAATGGAGGTGAACCTCTGCGCCGCCGTCGTCACCGCGTCCCGGGGCGGATACAAAACATTGCAAAAACCGCGTGTACAGCCCGAGAAGCGCTGACGTATTTTCGGTCTCGGCCCTCGCTGCCCAAGCGCCGGTCGCCGCACAGGATTGCCCGACAATAAGAAATCCGGCCTGCACGCCAAGGCCGAACGGGAGCTGCCATGAGTCACGCGCCAAGCGACACGATCACCTGGAGCATGATGCTCCGCAAACTGCCGGCCATCGCCAAAGCCATCCCACGGGTGGTGAAGGGCATGAAGGCGGCCAACGTCAAGGATCCGACCCAAACCTGTGGCCTGGGCTGGACATTCGAGCAAGCGACCCTGCGCAATCCAGGCGGCCCCGCCTTGCTGTGCGGCGACGTCGTGCTCAGTTACGACCAGGCCAACCGCTGGGCCAACCGCATCGCCCACTACCTGATCGGGCAGGGCATCGGCAAGGGCGACGTGGTGGCGGTGTTCATCGAGAACCGCCCGGAGCTGCTGGTGACCATACTGGCGCTGGCCAAGGTGGGCGCCGTCAGCGCGCTGCTCAACACCTCCCAGACCCGCGACACGCTGATCCACAGCGTGAACCTGGTGGCGCCGGTGGCGATCGTCGTCGGCGCGGAGCTGCTGCCGGCCTATGCGGCGGTGCGCGAGCAGGTGTCGATCGCGGCGCCGCGCACCTGGTTCGTGGCCGATCAGGACACCTTCAGCCATCCGGGCATTGCGCCCGAAGGCTACGTCAACCTCATCAGCGCCAGCGCCGACGCCAGCAGTGACAACCCGGCCAGCAGCCGTGACATCCATTTCGACGACCCGTGCTTCTACATCTACACCTCCGGCACCACCGGCCTGCCCAAGGCCGGGGTGTTCAAGCACGGGCGCTGGATGCGCAGCTCGGCCAGCTTCGGCATGATCGCCCTGAACATGGGCCCGGACGATATCGTCTACTGCACCTTGCCGCTCTATCACGCCACCGGCCTGTGCGTGTGCTGGGGCTCGGCGGTCAACGGCGCCTCGGGGTTCGCCATCCGCCGCAAGTTCAGCGCCAGCCAGTTCTGGGGCGACGTGCGCCGCTACCGGGCGACCACCATCGGTTACGTCGGCGAACTGTGCCGCTATCTGGTGGACCAGCCGGCCAGCGCCGACGACAGCCGCCACGAGGTGCGCAAGATGATCGGCAACGGCCTGCGTCCCGGCGCCTGGGCCGAATTCAAGACCCGTTTTGCCGTGGAGCACATCTGCGAGCTGTACGCGGCGAGCGACGGCAACATCGGCTTCACCAACATCCTCAATTTCGACAACACCATCGGGTTCTCGCTGATGGCCTGGGAACTGGTCGCCTACGACCACGACAGCGGCCAGCCGGTGCGCGGCGGCGACGGCTTCATGCGCAAGGTCGGCAAGGGCGAGCAGGGCCTGCTGCTGGCGCGGATCGACGACAAGGCGCCGCTGGACGGCTACACCGACCCGCAGAAGACCGCCAAGGTGGTGCTGCAGGATGTGTTCGCCCGGGGCGACCGCTACTTCAACACAGGCGACCTGCTGCGCAACATCGGTTTCGGCCATGCGCAGTTCGTCGACCGGCTCGGCGACACCTATCGCTGGAAAGGCGAGAACGTCTCGACCACCGAGGTGGAGAACCTGCTGCTGCAACACCCGAACATCTCCGAGGCGGTGGCCTACGGGGTGGAGATCCCCAACACTAACGGCCGCGCCGGCATGGCGGCGATCACGCCGGCCGAATCCCTGGCCACCCTGGATTTCGCCGAGCTGCTGAACTTCGCCCGCCAGCGCATGCCGGCCTATGCGGTGCCGCTGTTCCTGCGGGTGAAGGTGAAAATGGAAACCACCGGCACGTTCAAGTACCAGAAGACCCGCCTCAAGAGCGAAGGCTTCGACCCGGGCCTGACGGGCGACGATCCGGTGTACGCCTGGCTGCCCGGCAGCCAGACCTACGTGCAGGTCACCGGGGAGGTGTTGGCCGACATCGGCGCAGGGAAATACCGTTATTGAGTTTGGCTATTGGGCGGCTTGGAAAAAAGGGGGTGACAGCTATCGTGCGGCTCGGGAAACTGTCGCCATTCCGATTGACCGAAAGTGGAGTTTCCCATGTCCGACCAAAACCGCCAGATGACGCCCGAAGAGGCCGCCGCCTTCACCGAGCAGGTGTTCAACAAGGCCCGCGACGGCGATGCGGCGATGCTCGACCGCCTGATCAGCGCGGGCCTGCCGGTGAACCTGCGCAACGGCAAGGGCGACACGCTGCTGATGCTGGCCAGCTATTACGGGCACCTGGACGCGGTGCAGGTGCTGCTCAAGCACAAGGCCGACCCGGAGCAGCGCAACGGCAACGGCCAGAGCCCGATCGCCGGCGCGGCGTTCAAGGGTGACCTGGCGGTGGTCAAGGCGCTGGTCGACGGCGGCGCGGACATCGACGGCGCCTCGTTCGACGGCCGCACGGCGCTGATGATGGCGGCCATGTTCAACCGGGCCGAGATCGTCGAGTACCTGATCGGCAAGGGCGCCGACCCGAAAGCCAAGGACGCCAACGGCGTCACCGCGCTGGATGCGGCCCGCACCATGGGCGCGGCCGACACCACGGCGCTGCTGGAAAAGCTTCTGGGCTGAAACCGGCCTCAGGTCGGAACCGGGCCTGTGGCGCAAGCGAGAATGCGCTATCCTTCGCGCCCTCGAAAAACCTTCGCCACAGGATCTGCCCCCCATGAAAGCCGCACTCGCCGAACTCATCAGCAAAATCAGCTCCGGCTGCATGGCCGAGGACGAGATCCTGAAGGTCGCCGATGAAGCTGCGCAGGCCTACGCCGACGCCGACGCCTTCCTGGCCGCCAACCCCGACATCAACTACGACGACACCTTCCCGATCCCGCTGGGCGAGTGGGTGGTGGTCGGCAGCCTGCCGGACACCGTGCTGTTCCAGGCCGACACCTACGCGGACCTGTTCGCGCAGATCGTCGCCTCGTTCGGCCCCGACGTGGCGTTCAACCTCAAGCCCAAGCAACTGGCCAAGACCGAAGCCCTGACCGCGCTCAACCGCATCCAGATCCAGATGGACAGCCTGAACAAGGAAAACGGCGGCTACACGCTGATGAACTTCAGCCAGTTGCTCGACGACGAACTGCAAGTGGTGCTGGTTTACGGCAACGACGTGCCGCGTGTGCTGGAGCTGTGCGCCGAAACCGGCATCGCCGCCGCGCCGGCGCTGGAGGCCCTGAAAGTCGCCGTGCACGTCTGAGGCACAAAAAAGGAACCCCGGCCGGCGCCGTCTATCCTAAAGGTGCATGCCATCATTTCGGAGCGACGCCATGGGTTCCACGTTCAACGGCCTGGTCGGGCTGATCATCCTTGCCCTGGACATCTGGGCGATCATCAATGTGCTGAAAAGCGGCGCCGAAACCGGGATGAAGATCCTCTGGGTGCTGCTGATCATCCTCCTGCCGGTGCTGGGCCTGATCATCTGGGCCATCGCGGGCCCCAGGGGCAATGTGCGGCTTTGACCTGAAAACTGTCTGATCCGGCCCTCAAGTGCCTGGGCGGACGCCATCGCCAGCAGGCTGGCTCCCACAATGGACTGCAGTGACCGCAGATTCGGCATTCGACCGCGATCCCGGTGGGAGCCAGCCTGCTGGCGATGGCGTCAGCCGAGGCGCCGCCTGGCTGGACTGATGCCGTCGCTCGCGCAAGGATTGCGTCCGACCGATGAACCGGGGTTCGACCTGTCATCTTGCGCAACGTAGAATGCGCGCCTTTCCCGGGCAGTCGTCACTGCGACCGGCGCCCCAGCATTCACCGGAGCACGTCCCCATGAGCACGACCAAGACCAGCGATTATCTGGAAACCCTCTACGAAGGCTACGGCCAGCGTTTTCGCATGGAGAAAATGCTGCACGAAGTGCGTACCGAGCATCAGCACCTGGTGATCTTCCAGAACCCGCGCATGGGCCGGGTGATGGCGCTGGACGGCGTGATCCAGACCACCGAGGCGGATGAGTTCATCTACCACGAAATGCTCACCCACGTGCCGATCCTCGCCCACGGCACCGCCAAGCGCGTGCTGATCATCGGCGGCGGCGACGGCGGCATGCTGCGCGAAGTGACCAAGCACGCCAGCGTCGAGCACATCACCATGGTCGAGATCGACGGCACCGTGGTCGACATGTGCAAGGAATTCCTGCCGAACCACTCCCAGGGCGCCTACGACGACCCGCGCCTGAACCTGGTGATCGACGACGGCATGCGTTTCGTCGCCACCACCACCGAGAAGTTCGACGTGATCATTTCCGACTCCACCGACCCGATCGGCCCGGGCGAGGTGCTGTTCTCGGAGAACTTCTACCAGGCCTGCCACCGCTGCCTGAACGAAGGCGGCATCCTCGTGACCCAGAACGGCACGCCGTTCATGCAGATCGACGAAGTGAAGACCACCGCCGGCCGCCTGCGCAGCCTGTTCCCGGACTGGCACTTCTATCAGGCGGCCGTGCCGACCTACATCGGCGGCTCGATGACCTTCGCCTGGGGCTCGACCGACCCGGCCTACCGCAAGCTGAGCCGCGAAACCCTGCAGCAGCGCTTCATCGGCAGCGGCATCGTCACCCGCTACTACAACCCGGAAATCCACATCGGCGCCTTCGCCCTGCCGCAATACGTGCTGCAGGCAGTGAACAAGCCGGCCAACGACTGAGCTCCTGCGCAAGTGGCGGGTCGCACCGCCGCTTGCGCAGCACCAGGCCACCCACCGAACCTGTAGGAGCCAGCCTGCTGGCGATGGCGCCCGCAATGGCGCCGCCTTGCAGAACGGTTCTTGCATGAAAGGTTTTTCATCTTCGTCGGCGACATTCCCCGGGAACGATCAATTCGGCTAAAAGTCGAGATAGGTGTAGGCCCATTTGCGGGCTTGACCGAGGAGGCTCCGATGTCAAAGTGGAAAGTCACGTTTGTGGACGATCATGGCGAAACCGTCAACGAAGTCTTCGAGTGCGAGGAGTGCCCGAGCCACGAGCACGCCGCCCGCCTCATCAAGGAACGGTTCCTTCCCGTCGCCGCCACGCTGGATCTGAACGATCTGGAGGGGCGCACCGTCGATGCCGGCGTCAAGAGCCTCAAGGCTCAGCACAGCATCGAAATCCTCGGCATCACCCCTATCTGAATCTTTCTGACAGCTGATCGCCAGGCCTTGGCAGCGCCTCTGTCATGGGGCTAATCTGCAAGCGAGATCAGCGAACGGATCGCTATGGTCTGGTCTTGTCAGCTACATGCTTGTTTCCCGTGGGCAACCCGGTTGCCGCAACGCTTCAGTGCAGGGAATACGGAAAGTCTATCCATCTATCAGAGGGGGACGTTTCATGAGCACAGCCTATCAAGAAGACATCAGCAGCAACGTGCTGCGCCGCATGAAAGAAGGCGGTTTCGATTTCTCCAGGATCCATCCCATCGAGTTCTACGCCATTTTCCCGAACGAGGAGCGGGCGCGCAGGGCGGCAGGTCATTTTCGCGGTGAATCCTTCAATGCCCAGGTCAGCGTGCGCGACGACGGCGCGTGGCACCTGGAACTGAGCAAGGTCATGCATGCGACCTACGGCGGCATCGGCGATTTCGAGCAGCGTTTCTCCGCCGTGGTGGAGCCGTTGGGCGGCATCATCGAAGGCTGGGGCGTCAAGCACGAGGTGCGCAACCGGCGGCGCCTGCACTGATCTTTCGCAACAGCGTCGGGCAACGGCTGACCTTCGGGTCGGCCGTTGTCGTTTCTGCAGCCCGGAAACGCCGTGGCAAAACCCTGAAACAAGAATCCGAGGCAAAAAAAAGCCACCGTCGAAGGTGGCTCAAAGGGAAGACCGGAAGGAGAGGGAACCGGTCAGGGTTACGGCTGGGCGGGCTGCGGTCGCGGCCATCGATCAGGTGGGCTGCACACTTCGCGGGGAAATCGTGCAGCGGATGCGCGGATTATCCGCAGCCGCTGCCGGGCAGTGAAATCAACTCTGACTATGCTGGTGATAGGCGACGGCGTTGCGTCGCGATGGAGCGGGGGCGATCGGGTTGGGGCGTTTGCCGCACAGCAATGGTGCGACGTACCGGGCGTGTTTATCCAACCGATTGAAATCAAAGCGTTTCTGCCGATGGCACGGGCCTTGCGAAGGTTCGGATGTCCGGAGCGACAAGGAGTACGGCATGAACCGCACCTATTTTGACGAGATGTACGATGCCGGCGGCCAGGTCCGCCCGCATTACCGGGAATTCGCCCGCTGGCTGGCCGAGACGCCCGACGAGTTGCTGGCCCAACGGCGACGCGAGGCCGATCTGCTGTTCCACCGTGCCGGCATCACCTTCACGCTCTACGGGGACGAGCAGGGCACCGAGCGCCTGATCCCCTTCGACACGATCCCGCGCAGCATCCCCGCCAGCGAGTGGCGGACCGTCGAGCGCGGCTGCATCCAGCGGGTCAAGGCGCTGAACCTGTTCCTCGCCGACCTCTACCACGGACAGCGCATCATCAAGGCCGGGATCATCCCCGCCGAGCAGGTGCTGGCCAACGAGCAGTACCAGTTGGCGATGCAGGGGCTGGACCTGCACCGCGACATCTATTCGCACATCTCCGGCGTCGACCTGGTGCGCGACGGCGACGGCACCTACTACGTGCTGGAGGACAACCTGCGCACCCCGAGCGGCGTGAGCTACATGCTCGAAGACCGCAAGATGATGATGCGCCTGTTCCCCGAGCTGTTCGCCGCCCAGCGCATCGCGCCCATCGACCATTACCCGAACCTGTTGCTCGATACGCTCAAGAGCTCCAGCCCGCTGGATGACCCGAGCGTGGTGGTGCTGACGCCGGGGCGGTTCAACAGCGCATTTTTCGAGCATGCGTTCCTGGCCCGGGAAATGGGCGTGGAGCTGGTGGAGGGAGCGGACCTGTTCGTGCGCGACGACAGGGTCTTCATGCGCACCACCGACGGCCCGAAGGCCGTGGACGTGATCTACCGCCGTCTCGACGATGCCTTCCTCGACCCGCTGGCGTTCCGCCCGGATTCGATGCTGGGCGTGCCGGGGCTGCTGTCGTCCTACCGTTCCGGCAACGTGGTGCTGGCCAACGCGATCGGCACCGGCGTGGCCGACGACAAATCGGTGTATCCGTACGTGACCGAAATGATCCGCTTCTACCTCGACGAAGAGCCGATCCTGAAGAACGTGCCGACGTGGCAATGCCGCAATCCGTCGGAACTGTCCCATGTGCTGGCCCATCTACCGGATCTGGTGGTCAAGGAGACCCAGGGTTCCGGCGGTTACGGGATGCTGGTGGGGCCGGCGGCGACGGTCGCGGAGATCGACGCGTTCCGCGAGCGGATCAAGGCCAAGCCTCACGCGTACATCGCGCAGCCGACGCTGTCGCTGTCGACCTGTCCGACCTTTGTCGAGAACGGCATCGCGCCGCGCCACATCGACCTGCGCCCGTTTGTGCTGTCCGGCCGTGAAACCCGGGTCGTGCCCGGCGGTTTGACCCGTGTCGCCCTGCGTGAAGGCTCCCTGGTGGTGAATTCCTCCCAGGGCGGCGGCACCAAGGACACCTGGGTGGTCGAGGATTGAAGGAAGCCTGCCATGTTAAGTAGAACTGCCTCGGATCTGTACTGGATGTCGCGTTACCTGGAGCGGGCGGAAAACCTCGCGCGGATGCTCGACGTCAGCTATTCGCTGTCGCTGATGCCGCAGGACGGCCGCGGCGACGGCCTGCACGAACTCGCCATGCCGCTGATGATCACCGGCACCCTCGACGATTACCTGGCGCGCCACGGCGAGCTGCACGCCGAACGGCTGCTGCATTTCTTCGCCCTCGATGCGGCCAACCCGGCCAGCATCTACAGCTGCCTCGGCGCCGCCCGGGCCAGCGCCCATGCGGTGCGCGGGCGGATCACCGCGGACATGTGGGAAAACATCAACGCCACGTGGCTGGAGATCCGCGGGATCGCCGACCAGGGCCTGAGCCGCTACGGCATGAGCCGATTCTGCGAATGGATCAAGGAGCGCTCGCACCTGTTCCGCGGCGCGTCCTACGGCACCATCATGCGCAACGACGCGTTCCGCTTCATCCGCCTGGGCACGTTCATCGAACGGGCGGACAACACCCTGCGCCTGCTCGACGCCCGTTACGAGATGGCCGGCGACCAGGCCGAAGCGGTCAGCGACGGCACCGCCCACGCCTACTATCAGTGGAGCGCGCTGCTGCGGGCCCTGTCGTCGTTCGAGGCCTACACCGAGATCTACCGCGATGCGCCCGGCGCCCGCCATGTCGCCGAACTGCTGCTGTTGCGTGCCGACGTGCCGCGTTCGCTGCGGGCCTGCACCGAAGAGATCGACCAGATCCTCGCCCAGTTGCCGGGTGCCAACGGCCGGCCTGCGCAACGGCTGGCGGCGGAAATGGACGCACGCCTGCGCTACACCGGCATCCACGAAATCCTCGAGGAGGGCCTGCACGCCTGGCTCACCGAATTCATCCCGCTGGTGCGCCAGCTGGGCAACGCCATTCACAGTTCCTACCTGGAGGCCGCATGAGACTTTCCATCAGCCACGAGACCACCTATCACTACGAAGATCAGGTGCGGGCGAGCATCCAGTACCTGCGTCTGACCCCGCACGACAGCGAGCGCCAGCACGTGCTGAACTGGCGGCTGGATCTGCCGCGTCCGGTGCGGGCACAGCTCGATCCGTTCGGCAACATCCTGCATGTGCTGACCCTCGACGAGCCCCACGAGGCGATCGTCATCGGTGCCCGCGGGCTGGTCGACATCGACGAGCTGCGCGAGGCGGAGCACGAGAGCCAGTCGGCGCTGCCGTTCCTGCGCTTCACCCGCCTGACCGAGGCCGACGAAGCATTGCGCGCATTCGCCGAGCAATCCTGCCGGCAGCGCCGCGACCGCACTGCGCTGATCGACCTGATGCACGGCCTGAACCAGCACATGGCCTACCTGCCGGGCTCGACCGAAGTCGACACCAGCGCCGCCGAGGCTTTCGCGGCCCGCACCGGCGTCTGCCAGGATCATACCCACGCGTTTCTCGCCTGCACGCGCAGCCTCGGGGTGCCTTCACGGTACGTCTCAGGTTACCTGTACAGCGAGGACAGCGAGCACCTGGCCAGCCACGCCTGGGCCGAGGCCTGGCTGGATGACGCGTGGTACAGCTTCGACGTGACCAACCGGCTGGCCCGTCCGGAGCGGCACCTCAAACTGGCGGTGGGCCTGGACTACCTCGACGCCTGCCCGGTGCGCGGCATGCGCCGGGGCGGCGGCTGCGAGCAGATGCACGCCAAGGTGCTGGTGTCGCCGACGCCGGTGATTTCCGTCCAGCAACAGTGACGATGATCCCTGTAGGGGCGAGCCTGCTCGCGAAGGCGGATCGGCCACCTTTGCAGTGGCTGACGGGTCGCTTCGCGAGCAGGCTCGCTCCTACAGGGGTGGTGTGGTCTCAGGGCTTAACTTTGCGTCCGGCCATGTGCTTCAGGTATCCCACCAGCAACTGAAGATCCCCATCCGGCAACACCTGGGCGGAGAACCCCGGCATCTTCGCCTGCGGCCATTGGCGCAGGCTTTGCGGATCGCGGACGTAACGCGTGAGGAAGTCGGCGCCGAAGTATTCGGTCGGGTTGTACGGAATGTTCAGGTCCGGCCCGAACTGCGCGTCCCCGGCGCCGTTGAGGCGGTGGCAGGCCAGGCAGTTCTTCTGGAACAGCGCGAAACCCTTGTTCACCGGATCGTCGGCCTTCAGCGCGGGATCCGGCAGCAGGGCCGGGAATCGCTCGGCCACCGGCGCCATGCGCTTGATGCTGGCGACTTCGAAGGGCCACTGCTCCGGGCTGATGTGGCCGGCCTCGGGATCGGTCCAGACCAGATAGAACGGCCCGGCGCTGGGCTTGCCTTCCGACAGCGGCGGCCACGGCTGCGCCGGATCCTCGATGGCCAGCCAGGCCCGTGCGCCCTGGGTCTGGAGCAACGGCGCGGCGGCCAGTTCCGCGGCGAAGCCGTCCAGCGCCACCGCCTGCAGATGGTCGCTCGGTTGGATGCCCGTCAACAGCGCGGACACCGGCACGGCGCGGTAGGTCATGTCCCGCTTGTAGGAAACATCGTTCTTGATCGTGAGGGTCTGCGCCTGAGGATGCTTGAGCAGTTCCTCGGTCTGCCAGGTGCGGCCGTTTGCGCCCAGCTCCAGGTTCAGCTGTGCGGCGTAGAGGGGCGTGCTCAGCAGCAGGGCCCCGAACAGTGTGAGCGCTTTCAATTGATCGCCGTCCATGTCGTGGAAGTGCGCAAAGAGTGGCACAGCCACGCTGGCCCGGATAGCGGGCCAGTCACAGGATAGGTGGCGATGAGCGAAACCTGCCGCTTGAGTCAGCCGAGCACCTTGGTCAGGTTCGGCAGAATCAACAACAGCGTCGTGGCAAAAAGAATGAGCCCTGCTTGACGAACTTTCGGTTGTTTGAACATGGCTTGACCGCCTTTTTTGTTATTTCCTGAGGCTTGCCTGATCTCCATGACGGCAAGCGTTGCACTTCCTGTAACGAACGCCTGCCTCGGCAAGACCCGACGACAATGGCGTACATGTTCACCTTAGGGCCCGCGTCACGCTTGGCTTAGATCCATTTCGTATGTATTTGCTGCCAGTTGCGATTAAAACGGCATGAGGCCCATTGCCAGCTTCTTTGCCGCCCTTTTGCTAGACAGCTCGCTGGCCTGAACCGCCCGGTCCGGTGGCGGATGACCGTCCGTCTGAGCGTGGGCGTCAACGCCGTTGAGCGCTGCGGTCATTGAATCCGGTCCGCTGCGGGCCAACAGTGGCCACACGAAATTCACTCACCGCACAGGTTCGAGACGTCATGACCCAAGCTTTGATTTTCGACGCGTTACGCACGCCCCGCGGCAAGGGCAAGGCCGATGGATCGCTGCACAGCGTCAAACCGGTGAACCTGGTGGCCGGGCTGCTGACCGCATTGCAGCAGCGCACCGAGCTGGACACCAGCCTGGTCGATGACGTGGTGCTCGGATGCGTCACGCCGATCGGCGATCAGGGCTCGGACATCGCCAAGACCGCCGTGCAGGTGGCCGACTGGGACATCAGCGTGGCGGGCGTGCAGATCAACCGCTTCTGCGCCTCCGGGCTGGAGGCGGTGAACCTGGGGGCCATGAAGGTGCGCTCGGGCTTCGAGGAGTTGGTGGTGGTCGGCGGCGTCGAGTCCATGTCGCGGGTGCCGATGGGCAGCGACGGCGGCGCCTGGGCGCTGGATCCGCAGACCAACCTGCACAGCCATTTCACCCCGCAGGGCGTCGGTGCCGACCTGATCGCCACCCTGGAGGGGTTCAGCCGCCAGGACGTCGACGCCTACGCCCTGCATTCGCAGCAAAAGGCAGCCCGGGCGCGCGCCGACGGATCGTTCAGCAAGTCCCTGGTGCCGGTGCAGGACCAGAACGGCATCGTTCTGCTGGACCACGATGAGTTCATCCGCGCCGACTCCACCCTCGAAGGCCTGGGCAAGCTCAAGCCGAGCTTCGAAATGATCGGCCAGATGGGCTTCGATGCGACGGCGCTGCGGGTCTACAGCCATGTCGAGCGGATCAACCATGTGCACACGCCGGGCAACAGCTCCGGCATCGTCGACGGCGCGGCGCTGATGCTGATCGGCTCCGAAGCCCGCGGCAAGGCGTTGGGCCTCACGCCCCGGGCACGGATCGTCGCCACGGCGGTCACCAGCACCGATCCGACCATCATGCTCACCGGCCCCGCGCCGGCCACCCGCAAGGCACTGGCCAAGGCCGGGCTGCGGGTGGAAGACATCGATCTGTTCGAGGTCAACGAAGCCTTCGCTTCCGTGGTCCTGAAATTCATCAAGGACATGGCCGTCGATCCGGACAAGGTCAACGTCAACGGCGGCTCCATCGCCATGGGCCATCCGCTGGGCGCCACCGGCTGCGCGATCCTCGGCACCCTGCTCGATGAACTGGAAGCCCGGCGCCTGCGCTATGGCCTGGCGACGCTGTGCGTCGGCGGCGGCATGGGCATCGCCACCATCATCGAACGCCTCTGAGCCCGGACTTCAAGGAACCCAACCCAATGAGCCAAGCCATCCGTTACGAACTGGGCCAGGACAACATCGTCACCCTGACCATCGACATGCCGGGCCAGAGCGCCAACACCATGAACGCGGTGTACCGCGAGGCCATGGCCGATTGCGTCGCCCGTCTGGCGGCGGAAAAGGAATCGATCGCCGGCGTCATCGTCACCTCTGCCAAGAAGACCTTCTTCGCCGGCGGCGACCTCAACGAACTGATCAAGGTCGGCAAGCCCGAAGCCCGGGCCTTCTACGACATGGTGCTGACCCTCAAGGGCCAGTTGCGCACCCTGGAGACCCTCGGCAAACCGGTGGTCGCCGCCATCAACGGCGCGGCGCTGGGCGGCGGCTGGGAAATCTGCCTGGCCTGCCATCACCGGGTGGCGCTGGACGACGCGTCGGTGCAGCTCGGCCTGCCCGAAGTGACCCTGGGCCTGTTGCCGGGCGGCGGCGGAGTGGTGCGCATGGTGCGCATGCTCGGCATCGAAAAGGCGCTGCCTTACCTGCTTGAAGGCAAGAAAGTCCGCCCGCAGCAGGCGTTGCAGGCCGGCCTGGTCGACGAACTGGCGGTAGACCGCGACGAACTGCTGGCCA